>JALQUQ010000401.1 GCA_023263735.1 Paracoccaceae bacterium
AAGTGGAGCGCGACGCCCGCATCTTTCATCCGCTCGGCAATCGCCTCGAGGCTTTCGATGGCCGACGAGTCCACGTCATTCACCGCCACAAAGTTCAGCACGATGTGTTTGACGTCTTTGTTGTCGGCGACGGCGGCCAGCACGGTATCTTCCAGAAAACGCGCATTGGGGAAGTACAGCGCTTCGTCGATCCGGATCGAAACCACCTCGGGAACCGTGACCACCTCATGCCGATTGATGTTGCCATAATGCTCGGTGCCCGGAACCTGACCGATGATTGCCACATGCGGGCGCGAGGTCCGCCACAGGTGCAGCATGATCGACAGACCCACACCCGATGCGATGCCAACCTCGACCCCGAACAGCAGCGTCAGGACAATGGTTGCGATCATGGCAGCGCCGTCGGCGCGGCTGACATGCCAGGTGCGCTTGGGGGCCTTCAAATCCACCAGAGTCAGCACGGCAACAACGATCGTCGCGGCCAGCGTTGCCTTGGGCAGGTTAAAGAGCAGGGGGGTCAGGAACAGCGTGGCCATGGCCATGCCGATTGCGGTAAAGGCCCCAGCCGCCGGTGTTTGCGCCCCGGCATCAAAGTTGACCACCGACCGGGCAAATCCACCCGTCACCGGGAAGCCGCCCGAAATCCCGGCCCCGATATTCGCGGCCCCCAAAGCCACCAATTCCTGATCGGGATCGATGCGCTGACGGCGTTTGGCGGCAAGGGTCTGGGCCACAGACACGGTTTCGACATAGCCCACGATGCCAATCATGGCAGCAGGAAGGATGATCATCTTCCACAATTCCGGGTCCATCGGGGGCAGGGCCGGAACCGGAAGGCCCGACGGAATTTCCCCGACAAGCGACACACCATGCGACCCAAGGTCAAAGGCCCATGCCACGAGCGTGGTCGCCGCCACAGCCCCCACTGGCGCCGCCCGCGAAATCGCAGCAGCAGCGGTCTTGCCAACGCCCTTGGCGATCAGCAGATCCTTCAGCTTGGCCCGCGACCACCACAGGAAGGTCAGCGCGAACACGGCGATCAGAATGGTGATCCCATTGATCTTGTCCAGATTGTGCCAAAGCTGTTCCAACAGTTCGGGCAGGTTTTCACCGCGGGCCTTGACCCCCAACAGGGTAGGCAACTGGCCGGTGGCAATCAGGATGCCAGAGGCGGTGATAAAGCCCGAGATAACGGCGTGGCTCAGGAAGTTGGCGATGAACCCCAACCGCAGCAGGCCCATGGCCAAAAGGATGATCCCCGAGGCAACGGCCATCGCGACCGCCGCGCCCAGATATTCGGGCGATCCTTGGGCGGCCAGTTTGCCAACGGCGGCGGCCGTCATCAGGCTCGCCACGGCCACCGGGCCAACCGCCAAGGTCCGAGAGGTGCCAAACACGGCGTAAATGACCAAAGGCGCGATCGAGGCGTAAAGCCCCACCTCGGGCGGCAGCCCCGCGAGCAAGGCATAAGCCAGGCTTTGTGGGATCAGCATGATGGTGACGATAACAGCGGCCAAAAGGTCGCTGGACAATTCGTTGCGCCCATACAATGGGGCCCACGAGAGAATTGGGAAGTATTTTTTCATTTCGCGCTCCGGCTATGGGGCCGTGCCTAGCCGAACCCATTACATATTGCAAGCTTTGAATATGTATTTTGGATCGAAAATTAAAGGGGCCGAACCCAAAAAGGCACGGCCCCGAAAAGGTGGCAAGCGGAACCTTTGGCTTTAGCCGGCAAGCGCTGTGCGGACGCTGGCGCGCAGATTGCGCATGTTTTCCCCGTAAACCTCGGGCTTGTCGACAGAACCACCGTTAAAGATGGCCGATCCCGCCACCAAGACATCCGCACCGGCCGCCACGCACAGCGGCGCGGTTTCAACCGTGACACCGCCGTCAATTTCAATGTGAATGGGGCGATCCCCAATCATCTGGCGCAGGGCACGGATCTTGTTCAACTGGCTGTGAATGAACTTCTGGCCGCCAAACCCGGGGTTCACGGTCATCACGCAGACGACATCGACCAGATCAAGCAAACCGGGCACGGCATCGATTCCGGTGCCGGGATTGATCGCCAGACCAGATTTTGCGCCGGTGGCGCGGATCGATTGCAACGTGCGGTGAATATGCGGACCGGCCTCGATATGGGCGGTGATGACATCGGCACCAGCCTTGGCATAAGCATCGATATAGGGATCGACGGGCGCGATCATCAGATGAACATCCATCACGCCTTTGATGTGTTTGCGCAGCGCGGCACACATCGCCGGACCAAAGGTCAGGTTCGGCACAAAGTGGCCGTCCATCACATCGACATGCACCCAGTCCGCGCCCTGAGCCTCAATCGCGCGGCATTCCGCACCAAAGTTGGCAAAATCAGCAGACAGGATCGACGGAGCGAGTTTAAGATCGCGATTGAATTCAGGGGACATGGGGGCCTCATGTTTGACTGAGTGCTGTCTAACGCGGCAATCCCTCGGGTTCCAGCATCAGATTTTTTACATAATATGGATTATAGGAACAACAGCATCCGTACATCGCCCATGCGCCCGATCCTGCGTTGAATACTGGCAAAACCCATGGGCCCTCGGCGTCCCATCGTTCTTGCGCAGATTCGCAAGGAGAGAAATCTTGGGTGCCTCTTCAACGTGGGATCACGGGGAAAAGTTGGCCGAAATTCCCCTGATACAACCCTAACCGCAAAGAACAGGATCAA
>JALQUQ010000402.1 GCA_023263735.1 Paracoccaceae bacterium
GGCCTCGGTTGCGCCGGGCAATTTGCCGCGCCGGATTTCCGCCGCCACCAACCGCCGCAGGCACAGATCAACCGCCCGCTCGGCCACCAGCGTCAGCGCGCCCGTCACCTCTTCCAGCGACCAGACCCCGCCCAGATCGGCCAGCGCCGTCATCAACGCCACCCGCCGCTTGGCCCGGCGCAGCGCCTTGGGCAGCGTGGCCTCCTCGGCGGTCTCCATCTCGGCCAGAACCTCGGCCAGAACCGTTTCGGGCGCCTGCGAAAACAGGGCGCGCAACCAATCGGGCTCTTTATCCATCAACCCGCGCAAATAGGGGCTGCAACTGGCGGTGGTTTTCAGCAAATCCACCGCTTCGGGCGCGCAATCGCCAAAGCGGTGCGCAACATCCTGCGCGGCGGATGCGTCGAAAATCAGGGGGGTGCGGGTCAGTCGGGAAACGAAATGTGTCATTCCCGCACTTGACCCGAGGTCGCAGTTCCGGTCAATCCATCCCGATCAGCCAAAGGAAACCGCCCGATGTCGAAAAGCCTTGCCCGAGTGAAAGCTGCCTTGACGGCGGCGGGGTTGACACGTGAACCGCTGGAAATGCCGGGCGAAACGCGCACCGCCGAACAGGCGGCACAGGCCGCCGGATGTCTGGTCGATCAGATCATCAAATCGATCCTGTTTCAGGGCGAAAGCGGGCGTCTTTATCTGTTTCTGACGGCGGGCGGCAACCGGGTTGATGCGGCCAAGGCCTCGGCGCTGGCGGGCGAACCCTTGGGCCGCGCCGATATCAATGTGGTGCGGGCCGTCACCGGCTTTGCCATCGGCGGCGTCGCGCCGCTTGGCCATCTGACCCCCTGCCCGGTCTGGGCCGACCCGCGCCTGACCGATTTTGCCGAGGTCTGGGCCGCAGCGGGCACCCCGCGCCACATCTTTCCCGCAGCCCCGGCCGATCTGATCCGCGCGGCCAAGGCGACGCTGGCCGATTTCACCCAATCCGATTTGGCCCCCCAGCCCGATTGACCCAGACCCGGCCGGGGGTGTAGATACAAACATACCAACCGGTATGTTTAACATGTCAGACGCCCACCGACGCCCCAAACTCCCCGACCAAACCCGGCATTCCCTGATCAAGGCCGCGGTTTCGCTTGTCTTGGGCCGGGGGTTTTCCGCGCTGACCTTGGCCGGGGTCGCCACGCAAAGCGGCGTCACCAAAGGCGCCCTCATCCACCACTTCGGATCGAAACAGGGTCTGGTCGAGGCGCTTTGCAGCGAAATCCTGCGCCGCATCGATGCCGAGACCGAGGCCGCCCTGACCCTTTGCCCCGGCGGATACGGCCATTTCACCCGCGCCTATATCCACTGCACCTTTTGCCCGGCGCAACCCCGCTCGCCATGGTCCAGCCTGTCGATCGCTTCGATCAGCGATCCCGATCTGGCGCGGATCTGGCGCGATTGGCTGGCGCGCCGATTGGTTCTGCATGCCGCCACCGATGCCGATCCGGCGCTCGCCGTGCCCCGCTTGGCCGCCGATGGCTGGTGGGCGGCCCATCACAGCCACAAAGACCCGCAGGCCGACCCGCACGCGACCCAACTGATGCACCGCCTGATCGACCTGACCCACGCCGCACCGACAAAGGCCCAGCCATGACCCTGCCCCTCACCTATGCCCTTCTGGCCGTTGCCATCGCATTCGAGGTCGCCGCCACCTCGCTCTTGAACGCAACCCACGGCTTTACCCGCCCTTGGCCCACCGTGGCCGTCGCCCTGTGTTATGGCGTCGCGATCTATCTGCTGTCGGTCACCGTCCGCAGCCTGCCGGTCGGGATCGTCTATGCGATCTGGTCGGGCATGGGCATCGTCTTTATCGGGGCCATCGGCTGGGCCGTGCTGGGGCAAAAGCTTGACGGTTGGGCGATGCTGGGCATGGGGCTCATTCTGGCGGGGGTCGTGATCATCAACACCCTGTCCCGCTCCATCGGTCACTGACCCTGCAAATCGCCCCCCACGCCCTCAATGTAAAAAAGTTTTACATCTACACTTGAAGGCCGCCCTCCCCCTCCCCATCTCGTGAAATGTGAAAGACATTCACATAAACAATCGAGCGAGGAGACCCGCGATGTTCACTCAACCTGCCCCTGCCGTCGCCGCCGCCCGTCCCGCGGGTCAGGCCTCGGGAAGCTTCTTTCAATCCGTCGGCGCCGTGCTGCGTCAGGGCGGCGCATGGCTCGACGCCCGCGGGCGCGGGGCCTGGATCGCCGCCATGGTCGCAGGCTTTGTCTTCGTCTGGCCCGTTGGCCTTGCCATCGCCCTTTATATGACTGCCACCAAACGCTGGAGCAAAACCATGTTCAAATCCCACGCTTGCACCCATGACCGTTCGGCCCGCTGGTCGGCGATGCGCGCCATGCGCCCCTCGGGCAACTCGGCCTTTGACGCCTACAAGGCCGACACGCTGAAACGCCTCGAAGACGAACAGCAGGCCTTTGAATCCTTCCTGCAACGCCTGCGCGATGCCAAGGACAAACAGGAATTCGACGCCTTCATGGACGACCGCGCCAAAGGCTCCGCCCCCTCGGGCAACGACAGCCCGCGCGGCGAATACTGATCCCTTCCCAGTGGCCCTTCGGGGCCACACCTTCCCCCTTCCCAGTGGCCCTTCGGGGCCACACCTTCCCCCGTCCCAGTGGCCCTTCGGGGCCACACCT
>JALQUQ010000403.1 GCA_023263735.1 Paracoccaceae bacterium
GACCCGGTGGCAGGCCCGCCGCGCCGGTGATGCCCCCGAACGGATGGCGCGGGTCAATCCGCGTGTGATCCCCCGCAATCATCTGGTCGAAGAGGCGCTGAGTGCGGCCGAGGCCGGTGATATGGGACCGTTCAACCGGCTGTTGCACGCTGTCCGCCGCCCATACCATGTGGAGCCGGGGCAAGACCTTTACACCTTGCCCGCGCCAAAGGGATTTGGGCGCTACGTCACCTTTTGCGGAACCTAGTCGCCGCTGCGCCATCCCCAGGATTGCGCCAGCGCCAGACAGTCCCGTACCGTGCCGACCGAGGTATAGGTGCCCGCCGACCGCAGGCAACTGGCGGCGGCGGCATGGCCCAGCTTCAGGCTGTCCTGACCGCTCCACCCTTGGTGCAAGCCATAGTGAAAACCGGCGGAAAACGCGTCGCCCGCGCCGTTGGCCCCTTTGCGTTCGGCATCGGGCACCAGAACCGAGGGTTGAAAGATGCCCGTGCCGTCCCGCGCCTTTAGATAGGCGCCCATGGTGAAATGCACCGCCACCACCTGCATGCTGCCCCGTTCCAGCGCCCGGTCAACGGCCAACTTGACCTGCGCCAGATCGGTTTCGCCCTCGACCACCGTTGGCAAATCGGCCAAAGCGCCGATTTCGTGATCATTCACCACAAGACTGTCCAACAAGGGAAGACAGGGCAGGCCCAAAGCGCGGATCTGGCTGGCCGGGCCTGAGACAAATTCCAGATCGTTCAACAACCCTGCCGCCCGCGATTTCCGCAGAACCGTGACCCAGCCATTGGCGTCATCGTGCCAAGGGGCATCCATCACCCGATGAATCCCGGGCAGGCCAAGGTGCATGACGCGGGCCGTACTGCCGGAAAAATCGAAATGATCGGGCGACAGGATGTCACCCGCGCCGTTAAAGACGATATGTGTGCGCCGCCCGTTTTCCAGACTGGCATAGGCATCGGTGGTCTGGGACGGCGCGGTGTCGCTGCGCAAAAGGCGCGAATGGTCGATGCCATACTCTTGCGCGACGCCCACCAGAAAATCGCCCGCCGCGTCATTTCCGATCAGCCCCTGCGTGGCAACCGGGATCATGGGGTCAAGCCGCCGCAGATCGACGGCAAAGTTGCAGGCGCTGCCCCCGCCCGCAAGTTCGATCCCACGGGTGGTGGCAACCATGTCTTCGCGGGGCCAGAAATCGATGCTTATGTTTCGATCCAGGCACCAGGTTCCGGCTGTGACAAACCCGCTTCGCATGGGTTACACATTGGCCTTGAGCAGGCTTTCGGTCAGTTGCAGGTCGTCCTCCAGCGTTCGGAACGGGGTGATCCCCGCTGCCTGCAGATCGCCGTGATAGGCCCGCACGCCTTCTTCGCTGGTGATGCGGTTTTCGATCACCCGGCGCATCGCGGTCAGCATCAGCACCGAATCCTCGGAGTAATAGATCTTGCGGCCAAAAAGGGCGACGCGCGCGCCGTATTTTTCGGCCTGACGGATCAGTTCCAGACAATCGCGCGTGGTGCCCGCACCCCCGCCCAGAATGCCAAAGATCAGGTTCTCCGGATCATAGCCCGCGATTTCCTCGGTCGCGGCTGGCCCGTTGTAGGCGGCTTTCAGAAAAACCGGCCGTTCATGCCGCGACACACCCGCCAGACAGCGGGCGATCATGTCGTTGTTGTAGGTGGCGAAATCGCCCTGCGTGGCCACATCGATCTGCGGGTTGAACACCTCGAGGAAATAATCAACGCCGGCGGCAGACGCCTCATTCCGGAAATCCGCGAACTCCTGCAGCGTCCGATGATCTTGTTCCAGATCGTTATAGAACGTCACCGAATACAGCCCAAGCGGCGCGACCGGCTTGACCCGATCCAGCCGGGCCGAGCGAAAGTTTTTCATCATATGGCGGGGATAGGACCCGCCGCGCACATGCCAGATGTCGCTGGTGTCATTCAGGCGCACGGCCGGGGTGACCCCATTGCCCGCAAAGCGCCCCTCGGCCCCCAAGACCTCGGCCGAAGACAGCGACATCAGCATGATATCGACCAGCCCCGAATTTGTGACCCGCACCATATCGTCACGATAGGCGCGCAGCGGTTTCATCCGGCCATCCGCCCCTTTGCCGGGGGAAGCACAGCCAAACGCCATATCGCCGTCCTTGGCATCGGCAATGATGAAATCCTTGGGCGTGTAGGCCCCGGCGCGGATCGTCTCGAGTTTGCGGTTCAGTGTCTTGGACATGGGAAGCTCCTGATCTGCAGGCAGGTTAGCGCAAACATTGCGCAACACCAGCGGGAAAACACGCCCGCGTCGATCCCGTCGTCCAAGCATTCCAAAGAGGGCAGCATCCCGGCCGCCAAGCGGCGCCAATGCTGAAGAACCATAAGCGTGCTCACCCCGCTGATTCGGGGCGAGATTTTCCAAATAAAAGTGTTCAAATTCAAACTTTTGCGTCGGCGTTTTTCAACCCTGCAGCATATGCGTGCTCGCTCAAACCATAAGCGTGCTCACCCCGGGGATGACGCGACGTTGAAATGCAAAAGGCCCGCCGAAGCGGGCCTTTAAGACGTCGGCGGGCTTCGGCGGGAATTGGCCCGTGTCCGGGTTCTGGACGTGCCGGGAAAGCGCAAGCCGCACGGCAGGCAGGTCGAACGGCTTTAGCGCCTCCCACCAAATCTGCGTTGCGAAC
>JALQUQ010000404.1 GCA_023263735.1 Paracoccaceae bacterium
AGAAAGGTTGCAACCACGTCGGGGGCAAAAAAGCGGTCTTGGGGCCCCAGCACACAGCGCAACACGTGCCGTTGACGCGCCCAAACGGGGCAGGCAAGTGCCCTGCCCTGACCGCCCCCTGAAAAGGCACGGCCAGAAATCACCTGCCCGGTTTTCAGGCTTCCCCCGCCAAAGTTCCCGTTCCCCAAGGTCGCCGCGCTGTTCAGCCAGTGATCCAAGGGCAAATCGGCCGCCAAGGCGATATAGGTCCAGCTTCCCCATGGCCCCGGCCGCACCGTCAGGGTTTGTCCGGCAGACAAAGTTGCAACGTGCCAACTGCTGCGTTTCTGCCCCTCGGTTTCAACGATGAACCCTCCTCCGGCAATCGCGTAGGTGACCGAACCCCGGTCACAGACCAGCCGCAAACCGCCACGCGACACTTCGACAACCGGGTGATCTGGCGCAAGGCCAAGCGCGGCGACGGCGATTGCGGCCGACCGCCTGTCCATCGGACCCGAAGCCGGCACCCCAAACCGCATGAACCCGGCACGCCCCGGATCTTGAAAGCTGACCTGCGGGCCCGCAAACTCGACGACCATGCTGAAATCGGTCATTTGGCCAACCGATCATATTCGGCCCGCGAAATCCGACGAAACCGGACCTGATCGCCGACGTCGAACAGGAAAGGTTTGACCGGATCGTCGGTCAGAATCTGGGTGGGAGAGCGCCCGATGATCCACCACCCCGTCGGCATGACCAAGGTCGTCACCAGACATTGCCGCCCTGCGATGATGACGCTTCCCTTGGCTACGCTGCGCACGGGCTTTGGCTTGCGATCCAGCGACAGGCGATCCGGCAGGCCGCCCAAATAGGCATAACCGGGCGCGAAACCATACATGAAAACCCGGTAATCCCCCGCCAGATGCGCGGCGATCACCGCGTCTTGGGAGAGTGCGGCACGGTGGGCCACCTCGGCCAGATCTGGGCCGAGCTCCGTGTCATAGCAGACATCGACCACCCGGATCTGACCGGGCCGTTGGCCCATCGCCCCTTTGCCGATCTGGCGTTTCAGCGCGGCGATGACCTGCGCGTGATCGGTGACGCGGCAATCGAATTCCACCAGCAAATTCACATAGGCCGGAACGGATTCGACAAACCCCTCAAACGGCGCCGCCGCAAGCTGTGCATCCAACGACAATACCGCCTGATGCGCCGCTTCGCTGATCTGATCGGCGAATTCAACCAGAACCGCCCGCTCGGCTACCGGTCGGAACTGGGGAAGGGGCAGTGTGTCACCCGGCAAAGGATTTGATCTCCCATCCGTGCGATTGCAGACCGGCCCGAATGTCGCGCGCCATGGCGACGGCCCCTGCACTGTCGCCATGCACGCAAATCGAATGGGCGCGGAGCGGGATCGGATCACCGTCGATCACAGGCATCAGCCCTGTCGTCAGCAAGGCGAGCAGCCGCGCGGTCGCGGCCTGCGCATCATGGATCATCGCCCCCGCCCGCCCGCGCGGGACCAAACGCCCGGTCGAAAGATAGCCCCGGTCGGCAAACACTTCGGAATAAACCGTGTGGCCAGCCTCCCTTGCCTCTTGCTCCAGCGTCGTTCCGGAAATCGCCAGCACAGACAGACCCGGCCCAACGGCACGAACAGCCGCCAGTATGGCGCGGGCGACCCCGGGATCATCGGCAGCAAGGTTTGCCAAGGCACCATGGGGTTTGACATAGGCCACATCCACCCCCGCCAAGGCGGCCACGCCCAGAAACGCCCCCAATTGATAGGCAACCATGCGGGTAATCTCCTCCGGCGACATCGGAATGATCCGGCGGCCAAAGCCGATCAGATCGGCATAACCCGGATGCGCGCCCACGATCACACCGTTGGACTGCGCCGTTTTCAATGTGGCAAACAAGGTGTCGGGATCGCCCGCATGCCCCCCGCAGGCGATATTGGCGCTGGTGACGATCCCCAGCATCTGGGCATCCTCACCCAAGGACCAGGGGCCAAAGCCCTCTCCCAGATCGGAATTCAGATCAATCGTGCCCGGCACCGTCACCCCCCTGATGCTTTCAGGGGCCGAGCATACGGGATTTGCCCCCGCCTTCTACCGCGATTTTCGATCTGGCCCCAAGACGCGCGGCGTCAGACACCCCCATCGAACGGCTCGAAACTGGCGGAGTTTGACCGCCGCCACCGGGTCAGATAGCCAAAACGGTCATCCTCTTCGCGCAACAAGAACCCTTCGGGCATATAGGGATAAACCTCTTCGCCCGTTGTCATATCCCGGCCGTTGATCCGCATCATCAGGTGATGGGGCAAGAACTGGCCGGGATGCGACAGGCCTGCCGCACCGGTCATGTCGCCCAAAGCCTTGAGCGTGTTGCGATGGAAATTGGCCACCCGCACCGCCTTGTCGCCGACGACAAGCGCCTTTTGCCGCCCCTTGTCCTGCGTTGCGACCCCCGTGGGGCAGTGGTTGGTATGGCAAGACTGCGCCTGAATACAGCCGACAGCAAACATGAACCCCCGCGCCGAATTGCACCAATCGGCCCCCAGCGCCAATGTTCGGGCAATATCAAAGGCATGAATCAGCTTGCCCGACGCCCCCAGCCGAATACGATCCCGCAGGCCCACGCCCCGCAGCGTGTTATGCGCAAAGGTCAGCCCTTCGACCAAGGGCATCC
>JALQUQ010000405.1 GCA_023263735.1 Paracoccaceae bacterium
GTATGCGCGCCACAAACGCGGAAGCCTGCGGTTCGGTTATCCGCGCTCCACACCGCCTTGGTGGGGGCGAACATCCCCACGCAGAACCGTTTGTAGCTGTTCACATAGGGCGCCAGAAACGCGGTGATTTCCGTGGCATGGGTCAATTGGCCCGCCACATAATGCTTCATAAGATCCGACATGCCGTGCTTGTCGGCATCATCGGCAAAGGCGGCCTTGCCATCCATCGTCCACAGGCTTTGATGGATATGCGAAGACGACCCCGCCCGGCGGTGATCGTATTTCGCCATAAAGGTGACCGAGCGCCCCTTTTGATGCGCGATTTCCTTCAACCCGTTCTTGATCAGCACGTGATTGTCGGCGGTATCCAGCGCGTCGGAATATTTGTAATTGATCTCTTCCTGACCAACCTCGGCCTCGCCCTTGGAATTCTCGATCGGAATGCCCGCGCCGTACAGCCCGTTGCGGGCGGCGCGCATCACATCCTCTTCCTTGGTGGTCTGGAAGATGTGGTAATCCTCGTTATAGCTGCCGACAGGGCGCAGGTTTTCGGTGCCATGGTCGCGCAACGCCTCATAGGTTTGCTCGAACAGATAGAATTCCAACTCGGTCGCCATCATCGGTTCGAACCCCATCGCCCGCGCCCGCGCCACCTGACGTTTCAGGATCGACCGGGGGGCAATCGCCACCTCTTGATGCGTATGATGGTCCAGATAATCGCCCAGAACCAAGGCGGTCGCGGGCAACCAAGGGATAACCCGCAGCGTGGCCATGTCGGGTTTCAGCACATAATCGCCATAGCCGGTTTCCCAGCTGGCCGATTTGTACCCCGGCACGGTGTTCATCTCCATATCCACCGTCAGCAGATAGTTGCAGCAGTGGGTTTCTTTATGCCCGCCATCCACAAAAAACCGCGCGTGGAACCGTTTGCCCATCAGGCGGCCCTGCATGTCGATGCCCGCGACAACGACCGTGTCGATCTTGCCCTCGTCGACCAAGACACGCAATTCATCCAGCGTCAGATTGCCCGGCATTTCCATTCCCCGTCGGTAAGTCTGAAAGTGTTAAGACACATTAGGAAAAGCGGGGCCCGCCGAAAAGACGCGCCCCGCCCGAACCCCGTTATCATCAATAACGATACGGCACGCCCGCTTTGTGCATCGTCTCGTTATAGGTCTTGATGATCGACACCACCTTGGCCTTGACCTCGGATTCTGCGGCGATTTCGTCCCAGAACTTGACGGCGGCGTCTTCGACTGTCTTCCATTCGGCATCGGGAATGGTGGTCAACTTCAGCTTGGTTTCGTTGACGCGCAGGCTGGCCTCTCCGGCCCAATACCAATGCTGGCGGTAATAATGCGACTGCTGGAAGCAGGCTTCCATCAGCGTTTGCAGATGCGGGGGCAGTTCGTTCCAGCGGTCCATATTGGCAAAGAAGTGGCCAATCCACGCACCCGAAATGTTGTTGGTCAGGAAATAGTCGGTCACGTTCGACCAACCCACGGTGTACACCTCGGTGATCCCCGACCAGGCCAAGCCATCCAATTCGCCGGTTTGCAGCGCGACTTCCACGTCTTCCCACGGCAGCGTGACCGGCACCACGCCGAATTGAGCCAGGAAACGCCCGGCGGTGGGGAAGGTAAAGATGCGCAGGCCGTTCAGGTCGGCAAGGCTGTTGATCGGTTTCTTTGTGGAAAAGTTGCACGGGTCCCACGACCCGGCCGAGATGTGCTTGATGCCCACCTTGGCGTATTCTTCCTTCCAGATCTGATCCAGCCCGTATTTGTTGAACAGCGCCGGCACATCCAGACTGTAGCGCAGAGCCAGCGGGAAATAGCCGCCAAACACCGTCACCTCGGTGGGCGAGGCCATCGAGTCATCGTCCGATTGCACGCAATCGATGGTGCCCGCCTGCATCGCCTGAAACAATTCGCCGGTCGGAACCAACTGGTCGGCGGTGTAGAGTTCAATCTCCATCTGCCCGGCGGCAATGGTGTTGAACATGGTGACGGCGGGTTTCACCACCTCTTCGGCCAAGGCCGCACCCGCATAGGTCTGCATCCGCCATTTGATCGGCGCTTGGGCCCGGGCAACCGCCGGAGCGGCCAGAGCGGCGGCGCCAGCAAGGGCCCCACGGGTCAGAAAGGAACGTCTCGACGTCGTCATCTTGATACCTCCTTGGTGATGTTTTGGGGGCTTTTGCCCGGTCAGGGATAGAATTTATTGGGAAGCCAGAGCGCAATTTCGGGGAACGCCATGATCGCGGCCAAGGCCAGAACCATGGTGATCACAAAGGGCCAGACCGAAGAATAGATGTCGCCCATGGTGATTTCGGGGGGCGCAAAGGCCCGCATCAGGAACAGGTTATAGCCAAAGGGCGGCGTCAGATAGGCGATCTGGCAGGTGATGGTGTAGAGCACCCCATACCAGATCAGCACATCCGACCGATCCATGCCGAAATCAAGGCTGGCCACCAGCGGCACATAAAGCGGAGCCACGATCACCAGCATCGCCGTATCGTCCAGAAACATGCCCATCAGCAGAAAGGAAAGCTGCATCAGGATCAGGATGGTCCAAGGCCCCATGTGCAACTGATCAACGAACAGGTTTTCCACGGCCTTGACCGCGCCCAGCCCGTCAAACACCGCGCCAAACGACAGGGCGGCAAG
>JALQUQ010000406.1 GCA_023263735.1 Paracoccaceae bacterium
TCTGGCCGAGGTTCTGGCCGGCGTGGCCTACAGCCAGTTGATCCGTCCCGGTGCGCCGGTGATTTTCGGGGCTTTCGTGACCTCGATCGACATGAACTCGGGCGCGCCGACCTTTGGTACGCCAGAAGCGGCCCATATCACCTATGGCGCTGGTCAGTTGGCCCGTCGTCTGGGTCTGCCCTATCGTTCGGGCGGCTCGTTCTGCGGATCGAAACTGCCGGATGCTCAGGCGGCCTATGAGACGTCGAACAGCCTGAACATGGCGCTGTTGTCGGGCGTGAACTTCATGCTGCATGCTTGCGGCTGGCTGGAAGGCGGTCTGGTGTCGTCCTACGAGAAATTCGTGATGGACGCCGATCAGCTGGGCACGCTGCACCACCTCGCTCAGGGCATCAAGATGGACGAAAATGGCCAAGCCATGAACGCCATCCGCGAAGTGGGCCCGGGCGGTCACTATCTGGGCTGTGAACACACCCAAGCCAACTTCAAATCGGCCTTCTGGCGCACCGACCTGCTGGATTACAAGCCGTTTGAAACCTGGGACGAAGAAGGCGCCCGCGACACCCAGACCCTGGCCGCGATCCGCGTCAAGAAACAGCTCAACGATTACCAGGCCCCGGATCTGGACATCGCCAAGAAAGAAGAACTGGAAGAATACGTCGCCAAGAAAAAGGCATCGGTGCCCGACGCATTCATCTGATCCGCTTCAGATCGAAAAAATGGCCGCCCAAGGGTTCCTTGGGCGGCTTTTTCTTTTGGCCCCGGCCTAGATCGGGCGGGCGATCAGCCGCGCCTCGGACAGAAGGGCGATCAGCACTTCGATATGGCGGGCGATGGAATAGGTCGCGCTGCCGCTTTGGCGCACGGCCTCCAGACGGCATTCTTCATCCAAGAGGCTGACAACCGCTGTTTCCGGTCTGGAAACACCGCCGATCAGGCGGCGCAGGTCGCGCTCGCGCCGATAATCGGCAAGGCCCAACCGGGCGGCGGTGATCAACAGGCGGGGACGGCGGATGTCATTGATGATCTTGATAAGGTCGTTCATGGCCAGCTCCATCTTGTGCTGGCAGCGATCCTAAGCGCACACAACTGCGCGTTGCGTGATCTGTGGATAAGGCGAACGGTCTATGCCGAGATATTTCACAATTTAGCCAAATTATCCACGAAACCGAAACAGTTAACCTTCGGTTTACCGATTCTACCTCAGGTTGAATTTGCCTGTGGATAACTAGCTCATGCGGACGGATTGACCCATGCGACAAGCCTGCCCTGACCCGACTTTGACCCCGACATGGGTGCCGGAACCGGTTCGACTGTATCTCGACCATACGGGAGAGGGCATCACCCTTCACGAACTGGCCCGGCGGTGTGGCAAGCATCCGTCAACCGTCCTTCGCTCGGTCCGCAGATGCGAACAACGTCGGGATGATCCGCTTTTTGATCAGGCCCTTACCCAATTGTGCGCCCCGATCGGCGGGTGCGATAGAAAGGAACACCCTGCAATGACCGCCCATTCCCCTCGTGTGCCCTTTGTTGACGATGCAACCCTGAACCGCGAAGCGCGCCGGGTATTGCGGCGGCTGGCCGAACCCTGTGCGGTGATGGCCATTGCGCCCGAGATGGAAAAGGCGGTGGTGATGCGCGAATTCCCCGACGGGCAGCAGGCGCGGACAGCGGTGATGGATCAGGCCGTGGCGCAGGCTTTTGTGCTTAAGGACTGGATCGCGCTGCGCAAAAAGGGCCGGGTTTCGACCTATGAAATCACCGCAGCCGGGCGCGCGGCCGTGAAACGGCTGATCGATGCCGAAGACCGCGCGCGGCAAGAGGAAACGATGGGTCTGGCCGAAGCGGCGATGCCCTTTGCCAATCAGCACCGGATCTGGGCGGATCGCACGGTCGAGGACAACGGCGCGCCCCGGAAAGTGCGCGTCAATCTGGCTGAAAGCCCGATCCAGCTTTTGGGGCGTCGGCGCGACAAGGATGGAAATGTGTTTCTGGATGCCGATCTGGTGCATGTGGCCGAACGGTTTCGCGAAGATTTCGAACTGGCGCAGATGGGGCCGCGCGTGACCCAGAATTGGGAGAAATTCCTGACGGGCGGGGATCGGGGCGGGTTCAAATCGGATTTGGGGGCGCCCGAAGGCCCCCGTCAGGCCCGCGACCGGGTGGCGGCGGCCCTGCGCGATCTGGGCCCGGGTCTGGGGGATATTGCCTTGCGCGTCTGCTGCCATCTGGAGGGGGTGGAGGCGGCCGAAAAGCGGATGGGCTGGTCGGCGCGGTCGGGCAAGGTGGTGTTGCGCATCGCGCTTGAACGTCTGCGGCGCCATTATCTGGAAACCTATTCGGGCCGCTCGCCCCTGATTGGGTGAGGGAATTCGGGGGCAAACCGGCAGTCGGCTGGGCCTTGCGCTTGGCCGAAGCCCGCCATGCGACGGGGACATTTGCCTTTATCCGGTTTTTGGCCTAGATCGACAGGCACAATGCGGCTTGCGAGCTTGGAGGAGAGGCCCTTGCGCGATCTTAACATCCCTGATCAGCGACACCCGGAAAAGGCGCATCGCCCCGACAATGCCCAGCCAAAGAAACCTGCGTGGATCAGGGTCAAGGCCCCGACATCCGAGGGGTACAAGAAAACCCGCGATATCCTGCGCGAGAAAAAGC
>JALQUQ010000407.1 GCA_023263735.1 Paracoccaceae bacterium
GCCGAGATCGGCTATAACGATGCGCCGATCAGCTTTGCCGTCTATTACGCCTTTTGGGCGGTGCTGGTGCTGGTGATCTTTCGCCAGAGCTTTCAGCGGGCGGGCGATCTGTCGGTGACGCCGGTGCGGTTGGGGGTGATGGCCCTGATGCTGACGGCCTTTGCGATTTTTGCCATGGGAGTGCTGCCGCGCCTGCCGCAGATGGAATGGACCCGGACCCAAAGCCCGGTGGAATTCTTTTGGGCCAATTCGTGGTATTTTCTGCCCAAGACGGTTGAGATTCTGTTTCAGCAGATACTGATTGCGGCACTGGTCTTTGCGCTGGCCCGGCTGCGGTTGCGGACGCGCACGATTTCGCTGTTGGTGGCGGGGATGTTCGGGGCGTTTCATCTGACGCTGGCGCTGTCATATCCGAACCCGGTGTATGTGCTGCGCTATTCGGTGGCGGCGGCCCTGTTCGGGGCGCTGGTGCCGTGGGTTTTGATCAACCTGCGCCACGGATTTCTGATCACCTTTGGCATTCACTGGGCCTATTACGCGCTGGATGCCATTGCCATTCACTTTGTCTTTGCCTCCTCTTGACGGAGGTCGGGGCCGGTATACCCTTTTCGGTCTGATGTCTTCGCGAAAGGAATGCCCATGCGTCTTTATGCGATACTGACCGCCTGTGTTCTGGGGCTGGGCCCGCTGCCGGCTCTGGCCCAGGATGACCCCGTTCAATCGACCATACAATCCCAGTTCGACGCGTTTCTGCGCGATGATTTCGCCGGGGCGTTCGCCTATGCCTCGCCCACGATCAAGGGCATTTTCGGCACGCCTGAGACCTTTGGCCGTATGGTGCGCGAAGGCTATCCGATGGTGCACCGCCCGGCGGGGATCAAGATGCTGGAGCGGCGCTATATCGCGGGGGCGCTGTGGCAAAAGGTGCTGGTGACCGACATGCAGGGGCAAACCCATGTTCTGGATTACCAGATGATCGACACGCCCGAGGGATGGCAGATCAACGGGGTGCAGATTTTGCCAAACACCAGCGTGGGGGTTTAGATCGGGATCACCAGCCCGTCGCGGCCCAGATGGAACGGCCCGCCCCAATGCGGGGCAACCGACGCCCGCCATTCGGGTTCGCCGTAGGCCGGGTCATCGGACGGGATCAGGTGGTTCAGCGCCAGCGCCTTGACCCCCGCCATGGTGGCAAGCCGTGCCGCGTCGGCGGCCAAGGTGTGCGACTGGAGCCAATGTTTCATCAACCGATCGTCGGCATTGCCGATGCGCGCCATTAGCGCTGGCAAGGCGTCGCCCAGCATCGCCTCGTGCACCAGAAGATCGGCGCCTAGGGCGAAATCGGCCAAGGCGGGGTAAAAGGCGGTATCGCCAGAAAACACCACCGATTTCTCGCCCACCGTGAACCGCAGGGCATAACAGTCGATCAGCGGCGGATGCAGGACGCGCATCGCCTGCACGGTCAGGTCGCCAAAGAGCATCGGCTGATCGGGGGTGATTTCGTGCAGGGTGATCAGGGAGCGCAGATCGGGGCGGCCCTCATCCTCGATCCTGAGGTCGATATCCTCGGCCATCGACTGGAGGAAGCCCGACCAATAGGCGCGCAGGCCGGACGGGCCCCAGATATGCGCCGGGGTCTTTTTGCCGGCGGTCCATGCGGTGTGAAGCAGGGGGCCCAGTTCCAGATAATGGTCGGAATGCATGTGGGTGACAAAGATCAGGTCCACATCCTGCAGGCGGACGTTTTGATCGATCAGCCCGCGCGATACGCCCAAGCCGCAATCGACCACCACCCGATGCCCGCCAAGGGACAACAGGTTCGAGGTGGGCATGGTGCTGCCGGGGCGGATCGCCGGGCCGCCTTTGGTGCCCAGAAGGGCGACGAAATCCTGTGTCATGCCACCCCCATCAGCCCGTGGTCCAAGGCGGCAAGGATGGTGGCGGCATCCTCTTCGGTCAGGATCAGGGGCGGCGACAGGATGATGTTGGGGCCCGAGACGCGGACCATGGCGCCCGCCTGATAGGCCCGCTGCTGGACAAGCGCCGGGACCGTTTTGGCGGGGGCGGATTTGGTGGCCCGGTCGCCGACCAGTTCGATGGCCAGCATCAGGCCGTGCCCGCCCCGCACATCGCCAATCACCGCGTGTTTTTCCTTGAGCGCGTTGATGCCCTGCCAAAGCTGCGCGCCCCGTTGCGCGGCATTGTCGATGACGTTCAGACGTTTGGTTTCGGCAAGGCAGGCCAAGGCGGCGGCGGCGCCGACCGGATGACCGGAATAGGTGTAACCGTGGCCGATGGCCGCTTTGCCGGTTTCGTCCTTTTCAAACACCTCAACCACGGATTCGGCGATCATGACCGCGCCAAAGGGGAAATAGCCGTTGGTGATGGCCTTGGCGGTGCACATGAAATCGGGCTGAACCCCCCAAAGGCGGCTGCCCGACCACGCGCCCGTGCGGCCAAAGGCGGTGATGACCTCGTCGGCGATCAGGAGAATGCCGTGTTTGCGGCAGATGGCGGCCACGCCGGGCATGAAACTGGGATGTGGGGGGATCACGCCACCCGCGCCCAGGATCGGCTCCATGATAAAGGCCGCGATCGTGCCCGCGCCCTGAAACGCGATTTCATCCTCGAGCGCCTGAAGGC
>JALQUQ010000408.1 GCA_023263735.1 Paracoccaceae bacterium
AGGCGTTCAGGCGGCAGCCTAAGGTCGAAAAGACAGGCGCACTCATCGCCAGATACCATCAAACACATGCGCCGTTGGCCCGGTCATCCAGACGCCATCGTCGCGCCAGTCGATCTCCAGCACGCCGCCATCCAGATCCAGCCGCACCTTGCGCCCGGTCAGACCCCGCAGATGCGCCGCCACCGCCGTGGCACAGGCGCCCGAGCCACAGGCGAGTGTGATGCCCGTCCCCCGCTCCCACACCCGCATGCGCAGGTGATCGGGGCCGATCAGGCTGGCAAATTCCACATTGGTGCGCTGCGGGTACAAGGGGTCGTGTTCATAGCCCGGGCCAATGCCCGCAACATCCACCGCCTCGGCATCCTCGACAAACAGCACGCAATGCGGATTGCCCATGCCCACTGCCACGGGATCGCCCGCCAAGGGCAGATGCTGCACATCTACGTCATGCGACAGCGGGATGCTTTGCCAATCGAGTTGCGGCGCGCCCATATTCACGGAAACCCGACCATCCGCCACACGCCGCGCCGAAAGCCCGCCGCGCGCGGTGACCAAGGTCACCTGATCCTTGCCCAATTGGGCCATCATGTAATGCGAGACGCAGCGCGTGGCATTGCCGCAGGCCCCGGCCCGCGTGCCATCGCTGTTCCAGAAGTCCAGCGTGAAATCGGCATCTGCCGCATCGCGAATCTCGGCCAATTGGTCGAACCCCACGCCGCGATTGCGGTCACCCAAGGCTTTTGCCAAGGCAGGCGTCACCACCGCCCCGCGCCCGCGCGAGTCGATCACCACGAAATCATTGCCCGCCCCGTGCATTTTCATGAACGGCAGGCCATTGAAGGATGCGTTTTCCATGGGCGCAACATAGGGCTTTCCGGTGGCCTTTGCCATAGGGGCAAAACGGGGCGGCGTTCACTCCACTTGCAGCTTGAGCCCGATCTGAACCCCCGCCCGCGTGAAATATTCGGGCGGCCGGTTGAACAGGCTGCAAAACCGGTCAGCCGCGCGAAAGTTGAAACCGTGGCATTCGGAATCGCCCAGACAGATCGCGGCGCAATCCTCATAGTCCAGCGAATCGATCCGCCGATAGCTTTCGCCGTCAAACGCCTTGTCCTTTCGCCGGCGGATCACTGGCTTGCGGCTGGACAGACGATACAGGCCCAGATGCTCGGCCTTGATAAAGCTGTCGGCCTTGGGCTGAATTTCAGCGGGCCGAACAAAGGTCGCGATTGATTTCAGAAAGGCCAAGCCATTCCACCGATCAACCGTTACAGCAACGCAATCCGACCGTTGGGCACAGGCGTCCAGCGCAGGCTGCACATCCAGACCCGAAGCCAGCCTCATCGACGTCAGATCACCCCCCAGCAAATCGCGGGCAATGTAATGGGTATAATTCGGGGCAGACGGCACCGCAGGAACCGGCGGTTTCAGGGCAACGGGTTCTTGCACGGCGGCAGGTAGCGGCGTTAACGCCAATTGGTCCAATCGCTGATCCATCGGGTACAGATAGATCGGCGGAAGCTGTTCGCGCACCCGCTCTCGGTTTGACTCTCCGCTGGCCAGAATGGCCGGAATTTCTTCGTCTTGTTCGTATTCGGTGATCATGACCGAAATGGGATAATCGCCGAAATAATAATCCCTTGGCCCAAAGGCCCTTACGCCTTGGGGGTTGACGGAAACGCGGCAGCCCAGAACGTAATATTTCGTCGCCGAATAGAAGGGCCCGAAAAAGCCGACGGCATGGTCTGGGTCATCTCTGCGGAGCAGGGTTCGATCCTGATAATGGTATTCCTCGGCCAGACGGTCCAAGAGGGCGGAGGTGTTGGTGAAATCCTGAACGATCGTCGATGACCGCCCACCCGCTTCGGGGAAACCGCCGCGCAGATAGACGTTGTTGCAGACATTTTGCAAATGCTGGTCTGTGATGGTTTCGGGATAGCGCAAGCCCGCCACGGGAATATCGGCCAAGATCGCATCCCCGACCGTTTCGATCATGTACATGTCATCAAAGGGGGTGCGGAGCCATTGGTGCAGCAGGTGGTCGGTCATCGGGCTGCGTCCACGATCCGAAATCCGGTTCAGTTCAAACAACCGCGTCGCCGCCAGAAGGGCCGTGCCAAAGGCCTGACGCACCTTGGACGGATCAACCAAAGCCTCGGTCGATTGCGCAAGCCCTGGACCATGATAGCCAAGCTGCCCGCCCACCCAAAGCGTGCGGTCCATCTGGCGCGTGACATCGGTGCCTTCCAAAAGGGAGCCACCCAGAAAGATCAGCGCGCAAGACGACAGGCATTCTGCACCCGGCCGCACCTCGGTGCGAAGGTTGACATCCCACACCCTCTCAAAAATCTTGAGCGCTTCGCCCAAGGCCCCACCCGGCGAATCCAGACACAGGGTCATGCCATAGGTGGTGCCACCCAGCGTTTCAAAGAACCGGGAATCACCGGGCATGATTTCACCCGAAAACGTGTAGTGGCACAGAGTGTCATCAAACGGGTCGGCGTCATGCACCACCAGAGTGGCGGCAAACGCAGAGGAAGACAGCACAGAAATCAACGCAGCAAGGATAAAAGCTTTGCAGACATGTCCCAATTTCGATCTCCCTCCCGTTGTTGGGGGCCAAGGTTAAGCGCCAG
>JALQUQ010000409.1:0-2383 GCA_023263735.1 Paracoccaceae bacterium
CAGAACAGCCCAACGGCCATCGTCTTCCAGAATCAGACCCATGGCCACACCAGCGACCGGGGCTTTCAGCGGAACGCCCGCATCCATCATCGAAAGCGAGCCGCCGCAGACGGTTGCCATCGAAGAAGAGCCGTTCGATTCCGTGATTTCCGACACAACGCGCACGGTATAGGGGAAATCGGTCGGCGCAGGCAGCACGGCCTGCAGCGCGCGCCATGCCAGCTTGCCATGGCCAATCTCCCGACGGCCGGGCGACCCCACGCGGCCAACTTCACCCACCGAATAGGGAGGGAAGTTGTAATGCAGCAAGAAGTTCGAACGATAGTTGCCGTTCAGCGCGTCGATGATCTGCTCATCCTCGCCGGTGCCAAGCGTGGTCACGCACAGCGACTGGGTTTCCCCACGGGTGAACAGCGACGACCCATGGGTGCGCGGCAGAACGCCGGTTTCCACAACGATCGGGCGCACGGTCTTGGTATCGCGGCCATCGATACGGGCGCCACCATTGATGATGTCCCCGCGCAGAATCGACGATTCCAGCTTTTTGATCGCCGAACCCAGGTTGATGTCGGCCAGATCTTCGGCAGACAGCGCAGCCTTGATCGCGTCAACGGCAGCGCCGATGGCGTTCGAACGCTCTTGCTTGTCCTTGATCGCGAAAGCGGCGCGCATCTGGGCTTCGCCAGCGGCTTTGACCTTGCCATAGATGTCCGAGATATCGGGCGGCGAGAAGTCGAACGGCTCTTTGGCGCAGCTTTCCGCGAAATCGACGATCAGGTCGATCACCGGTTGCATCGCGTCATGGCCAAACTTCACCGCGCCCAGCATTTCGGCTTCGGTCAGTTCATAGGCTTCGGATTCCACCATCATCACGGCGGTCTTGGTGCCGGCGATGACCAGATCCAGACGCTGGTCCGGGTTCATCCGCAGATTGGTCATGTCGTCCATGGCCGGGTTCAGAACGTATTCGCCGTTCGAGAAACCAACGCGGGCCGCACCAATCGGGCCCATGAACGGAACGCCCGAAATCGTCAGCGCGGCGCTGGCGGCGATCATGGCGACGATATCGGGATCGTTTTCCAGATCGCACGACAGAACGGTCGCCATCACCAGAACTTCATGCTTGAAGCCTTCAACGAACAGCGGGCGGCAGGGGCGGTCGATCAGACGCGAAACCAGCGTTTCCTTTTCCGAAGGACGCGCTTCACGCTTAAAGAAGCCACCGGGGATTTTCCCCGCGGCATAGTATTTCTCTTGGTAGTGCACGGTCAGCGGAAAGAAATCCTGACCCGGCTTTGCCTGCTTGGCAAAGGTCACGTTTGCCATGACGCTGGTTTCGCCCAGCGTGGCAATGACCGAACCGTCGGCCTGACGTGCAACCTTACCCGATTCCAGTGTCAGGGTTTCATTGCCCCACTGGATCGACTTTTTCGTCACATTGAACATCTATCGTTTCCTCTTGGGAGCTCTCCCGGCCCTCCGGGTCTCCCTTCATCTGGCGGCCCCATTGCCGCCTCCCCCAATCCTGATGCACGGGCCCGGGGGTTGGGCCTCACGTCACAGATGGCCGGGCCTTACAGGAAAACGGGTGTTTTGAAAAGTGGGTGCAGACAGCGCAAATTCGTCTGCACACAGGGTGCACAGGGGGTGGACGCAGGGTGTACCGGGGGTGGGCCCCAAATTTCGCGCCCCCCGCCGGGTTTTCCTCCGCCGGGTTTTATCCCCTGCGGGCGGCGTCGATGGCGGCCACGTCGATCTTTTGCATGGTCATCATCGCGGCAAAGGCGCGCTGCGCTTCGGCTCCCCCGGCGGCCAAGGCCTCGGTCAGGGTGCGCGGCGTGATCTGCCATGACAGGCCCCACTTGTCCTTGCACCATCCACAGGCGCTTTCCTGCCCGCCATTTCCCACGATGGCATTCCAGTAACGGTCTGTTTCTTCTTGATTTTCTGTGGCAATCTGGAACGAGAACGCCTCAGTCTGCTGAAACGCCGGGCCCCCGTTCAACCCCATGCAGGGGATGCCCGCAACGGTAAATTCCACAACCAATACATCGCCTTGCTGGCCCGAAGGGTAATCCCCCGGCGCCCGCGTGACCGATGTCACCCGACTGTCTGGAAAGGTCGCCGCGTAAAAAGCCGCCGCCTCCTCCGCCGCTTTGTCAAACCAGATGCAGACCTTGTTTTTCGGGGAATCCATCATTTAAACCTTTGAAAATATTCCATAATTCATGCGGTGACCTTGGGTTTTTCCCTTGGCGAATGGCGCCCTATCGGTCATTCATTCCCTTCCCGGCAAGGATCTTCTCCCGGGCCTTTTCCAACCGCGCCAGACGCGTAACCGATTGTTTGGCTTGGAAAAAATTCAAAACCCAACTGCGTTGGC
>JALQUQ010000409.1:2393-2629 GCA_023263735.1 Paracoccaceae bacterium
GTCACCGCCGCCCACGCCGCACTCAGCACCGCATCCGCCGCCAAGACTTCGGCAATATCTGGGGGAACCTGGAATTCCGCAGGCGCAACCTCGACCTTAAGTCCTTTGACCTCAAACGCCATGGCCTGACGAATAAATCCGCGCGCAATATCAACAGCTTGCGAAATTTCCTCCAAAGACTGAAACCGCAAGAGTTTCACGATGCGCGAATGTTCCCCCGCAAATTCAAGGTGCCC
>JALQUQ010000040.1 GCA_023263735.1 Paracoccaceae bacterium
GCCGACCTTTCGAAATCGATCGAGGCCTACTATCAGGAAATCGGCCGCGCCGGGCGTGACGGGGCCCCGGCTGAGACACTCGCACTTTACGGCCCCGACGACATTCGCCTGCGCCGCGCGCAGATCGACGAAAGCCCGGCCCCTTTCGATCGCAAAGCCGCGGATCATGGGCGGCTCAACGCGCTTCTTGGTCTGGCCGAGGCGATGACCTGCCGCCGTCAGGTGCTTTTGTCCTATTTCGGCGAAGCCTCCCCCCCTTGTGGAAATTGCGATCTGTGCGAAAGCCCGCCGCAGGTCTTTGATGCAACCGATGATGTGCGCAAAGCCCTGTCGGCCATTTTGCGCACCGGCGAATGGTTTGGGGCGGGCCATCTGATCGACATTCTGACCGGAACCGCCACCCCCAAGGTTCGGGAAAAGGGGCATGATGCCCTGCCCACCTTTGGCGTTGGCCGCAACCATACCAAAGCAACGTGGTCCGCCATTTTTCGACAGATGATGGGGCGCGATCTGATCCGGCCCGACAGCGAAAGGTTTGGGGCGCTGTGCATGACCGAAAGCGCGCGCCCGATCTTGCGGGGGGAACAAAGTATTGAATTGCGTCGCGACACCTTGGCGGCCCCGGCGGGCAAGACCGTTGTGCGCACCCTTGTGTCCGAAGACGATGCGCCGCTTCTCTCGGCGCTGAAGGCCAAACGCCGCGCGTTGGCCGAGGCCGCCGCCGTTCCCGCCTATGTCGTCTTTCCCGACCGGACCCTGATCGAAATGGCCGAACGGCGGCCGGCGACGATGGATGAAATGGCCCGCATCACGGGCGTTGGGGCGAAAAAGCTGGAAACCTATGGCGCGGCCTTTCTGGCCGTCATCGCGGGCGAGGCCACGCCCATGCACCCTGCCCGGCGCAAATTGGCGGGCCAAGACTCTGCGGGCGTGTTCGACCGCCTGACCGAGATCTGCCAACAGCTTTATCGCGGCGAGGATGGGACGGAAAAACCGATGACCCTTTCGGCCGGTGTCTTGCGCAAGATCGCCGAGTCGCGGCCACGCAATCTGGGCGATCTCGAACGGGTTGCGAAACTCGCCCCGGCGCAGGTCGAGCGCTTTGGTCCCGCCTTCCTCTCTGTCACGCGGGCTGATCGCTAGGGGCCAAAGTCGCCCCAGTTCCTCCTTTCGCGCGCCTGTCATGGTCACGGCCCGCTGAGGCGGCGCACAAAGACCGTTCCCGCAACAGCACAGACCCAAGCCCCTTGCGCCATCTGCCGCCAAATATCTGAAAAAACTTCGAAATCCGAAAGTGGTGCGCGAACGGTCCACCGCGCCGACTGGCCCCCCTTCGCGTGTTTCAATGCCCCTCTTTCGGGGCGCGCGACCATCAACCCCCGCCAACATCGCTTGCCCCCTCGATCTCGCAGGTTCCCTTGGGGCGATAGGCGGCCATGGCGGCGACGATGGCCGAACGCCGCAGCGGTTTGGTCAGATACCGGTCAAGCCCTGCGGCCAACAAAACCGCCTCGTCCCCCTCCATCGCATGGGCGGTCAGCGCGACGATCGGCACATGGGCGCGCCCGGCCTCCAATGTGCGGATGGCCGCTGCCGCCTCTCGCCCATCCATTTCGGGCATCGAAATATCCATGAAAATCATGTCAGGGCGAAAGCTTTGATACAGTTCAACCGCCTCACGGCCGTTGTTGGCAAAAGTCAGGTCAATGGCGCAATCCTTGACCATCTTTTGCAACACCAATTGGTTGGTTCGATTGTCTTCGGCCGCAAGTACACGCATTTTCCGGCAGTTCCTTGGCCCCGTATCGATCTTTTCCAATGCAACCACGACCGGCGGCGCCGTTATGGCCTGCAGATGGCGATAAAGTTCGGCCCGCAACAACGGCTTTTGCAGAATACCAGACAGCTTTAGGTCGCCCCCCTTGTCACGCACCAATGAGGGACTTGACGACAAGACCACCGCTGGAATGGCAATTCCCCGCGCGCGGACCTGCCGCAGAAAGTCGATCCCGTCCATCTCGGGCATGTCGTGGTCGGTCAGGATCACATCGAAGGGCCCCGCTTGCGCCAAAGCCTCCAACCCCTCGGCGGCCGAGCGGCACAGAACCACCTCGATCCCATGGGGTTGCAATTGGCGCTGCAGGATGGTGCGGTTGATGAATTGGTCATCCACCACCAGCGCCCGTTTCAGCGTGATCGGCGTGTGCGGGGCGGGCTCCTCTTCAGCCACGGGGAGCGCGATCTGAAACCCGAAACAGGCCCCCTTGCCCAATTCGCTTTCCACCCAGACCGACCCGCCCATCAATTCGATCAGCCGGCGCGTGATCGCAAGTCCAAGCCCCGTCCCTTCGAACTTGCGGTTTTGTTGGCTTTCAACCTGATTGAACTCGCCAAAGATGTGATCGATGTTCTGGGGCGCGATGCCGATGCCCGTATCCTCGATGGTGATGTGCAGATGTTTCGCCCCCTCTGCGCCATCCAGCCCGATGGCGCGCACCAGCACATGACCTGCATCGGTGAATTTGACCGCATTGCCGATCAGATTGGTCAGAATCTGGCGCAACCGCCCCGGATCGCCGACGAACCGCGTGGGCAGGAACATGTCGTAGTCGATCAGAAGATCGATGCCCTTGGCCCGAGCCTTGGGCTGCAAAAGCATCGTCACCTCGTGGATCGTGCGTTCCAGATCAAAGGGTTCCGGGTTCAGTGTCAATCGCTCGGCCTCGATCTTGGAATAATCGAGGATGTCGTTGATGATCACCAAAAGCGCCTCGCCCGACGACCGGATGGTTTCGGCAAACAGGCGTTGCTCCTCGTTCAAGGCGGTGTCGCACAGCAGTTCGGCCATGCCGACAACGCCATTCATCGGCGTGCGGATTTCATGGGACATATTGGCCAGAAAGGCCGATTTCGCGCGGTTGGCGGCCTCCGCCTCGGACCGCGCGGTTTCAAGCGCGGCTTGCTGGACCTTTAACTCGGTGATGTCCACCCGCAGGCCGACGCGTCCGCCGTCGGGCGTCAACTGTTCCAGAATCCGCAGCCATCGCCCGTTGCCCAGTTGCTGTTCCAGCGATCCTTCCAAGGTGCGGTGCCGTTCAAGCCGGTCTCTCAACCACTCTTCCTCACGGCCAACGGCTTCAAGATATTGCCCGTGTTTCAGACCATAGCGCAAAATCGATTCAAAGCTGGCCCCCTCCACCATCGCCTCGGCGCTTTCGGGGTACAGTTCACGATAGCGGCGGTTGCAACGCAGCAGCCGATCCTCGCGATCAAACAGCACAAATCCATCGGGAATCGCCTCAATCGCGGCCCAGATCCGCATCTCCTCGGTGATGTTCAACGCCAGACAAACCATGTCACCGTCGCGGCCACGTTGGTCGATCATGCGGATATAGCGGCCATCCGAAAACTGTATCACCACCGGCTCGATCGTGTCTTGCTCCCACCGGTCAGCCATCCATTGCGCCCAGTCCTGGGGTGCGGTGGGGCCCGTCACGATCACACCGGCATCGGCCGCCCCCACCAGAACCTTGGCGTAATCGGTGCCCTCCACCACGGTCATGGGGTGAAACAGACCCAGATAGGCGCGGTTCGCAACCGTAAGCCGCCGCGCGGAATCATAAACCGCAAAGCCGTCGCGAATGGTGTTGATCGAATCCCACATGCGCCTTTCCGCCATCACGGCGGCGGTATGGGCGCGGTCCAGATCTGACACAAAGCGGGCGTTTTGCGTTTTCAGCGCCTCAGCCTCGGTCATGGCGACACGGGTGGCAGAGCGCTGTTCGACGATCTGCTCCGACAGGGCGCGGGCGTGCAGGGCCAATTTCTCGTTCGCGGCCCAAAGTTCGCGCTGTTTATGCTCCAAAAGACGCTCGGCGGCCAATCGCGCCCGACGTTCCTTGGCCAGTTTTTCTATCAGATCCATGCCCGCCGCAATCCGCCGCCCGAGGTGTTCCCGGGGAAACTAGGCCCATCGGAATGAAGGCTTGGTTAAAGCAATATAAGGAAATCCCAACTTCCTGCGGCTTGCGCGACTCTGATGGGGCATGCGACAGTCCCCCCATTGATAAAAGGAGTTTCCGATGCGCGCCTTGATCGTTACGGTCGCCCTTGCCTTGGCTGTGCCTGCCTATGGGCAACCGGTGGAGCTGGTTCCGTCCAAACGGCTGGAATTTTCGCGCGATACCGATCTGCCCGGGGGCGACATCGGCACCTTTCTCGATACGTCGCTTGATGCCTGCGAAAAGGCCTGTCTGACGAATGACCGCTGCGATGCGCTTACCTACAATTCGCGCAAGCGCGCATGTTTCATCAAGGCCGGCCCGGGCGAGGCGACGGGGTTTGCCGGTGCGTTTTCGGCCAAGGTTTTGCGGGCAAGCGCCGGGGCCGACGCGTTGGCCACCGCTAATCTTGCGGAACTGACCTTTATCTCGCCCTCCGAAATGTCTGATGTCCTGCGGCAGGCCGAATTGATGGGCCGCATCCACATGACCGATGGGCAAAGCGTCGAAGAACTGCGCCTTGGCCTGAAAACCGCCGAGGCAAAAGGCGATTTCCGGCAGGCCGCCCAATTGGCCGGGGCTTTGGCAACCGTGACAGACAGCGGGGCCGATTGGGCGGATTATGCGCGCCTGATGCTGACCGCCTCACCCTATGTTGGTAACGAGCGGGGGAATTATCTGGGCCGCGCCGTCAATGCGGCGGTCAACGCCTATCTGCGCGAACCCTCTGCCCCAGCGCGGCACAGCGTGTTGCTGACCTTGGCCCGCGCCTACGAAGAGATCGGGCGCGGTCAAGACACAGTTCAGGCCCTGCGGCTGGCGCAAAGCCTGCAAGCCCGCGACGACACCGACACCTTGTTGGATGAGGCAATCGCGAAATACGGGTTCCGGATCGTTGAAACGCAGGTGCAAGCCGATCTGATGCGCCCCCGCATCTGCGCCACCTTCTCCGAAGATCTGGCGACCTCGGGCGTCGATTATGAGGTGTTCGTTCAACTGCCCGAACCGGGCATGACCGTTAGCTCTGATGGCTGGCGCAATTTGTGTGTCGAGGGGCTGACCCATGGCCAGCGCTATGCGATCACCTTCCGCGACGGGCTACCCGCCGCCAATGGCCAAACCACGGTCAAACCGGTGACCATCACCCAATTCGTCCGCGACCGCGTCGCAGGTGCCCGGTTCCCGGGGCGCTCTTATGTGCTGCCCCGGTCTGCCGATGCCGCCCTTCCCGTCGAAACCGTCAACACCACAAAACTGGACCTGACGCTTTACCGCATCGATGACCGAAACCTGACCCGCGCATTCCAGAACGATTACTTTGGCGAACCCATGCGCTATTGGCAGGAGGAATATTTTTCGGGCGAAATCGCCAGCGAAATCTGGACGGGCCACGCCACCGTCGGGATGGAGATCAACCACGACGTCACCACCCGCCTCCCCTTGGGTGAGGCGTTGAAGGGGCAACCCGTGGGTGTCTATGCGCTGAAAGCCACCGTTCCGGGCGAAGAGCCCGATGTCTCGGCCCCGGCTTGGCAATGGTTCGTCGTCTCTGATCTTGGCCTGACCACTTTGTCGGGCGTCGATGGGCTGCATGTCTTTGTGCGCAGCCTTGGCACGGCCGAGGCGGTCAAGGGCGTCCAGATCGATCTGGTCAGCACGGCAAACGAAGTGCTGGCCACCACGACAACCGATGACAAGGGCTATGCCCGCTTTGACCCCGGTCTGGCACAGGGCAAGGGCGGCAAATCGCCCGCGCTTGTCGTTGCGCGGGGCGAAGGCGAAGATCTGGCGTTCCTGTCGCTAACCGATCCCGAATTCGACCTGTCCGACCGGGGCGTTTCGGGCCGCGAAGCTGCCAAGCCGATTGATCTGTTCGTCGCCTCGGATCGCGGGGCCTACCGCGCGGGCGAAACCATTCATGTCACGGCTTTGGCCCGCGATGCCGACCTGGCCGCGATTGCAGGGCTTCCCATCACCGCCGTCCTGAAACGCCCCGATGGCGTCGAATATTCGCGCCAACTGTCCCAAGATGCCGGGGCGGGCGGGCATGTGTTTGCGCTTCCTGTTGCTGGAAGTGCGCCGCGCGGGGTCTGGTCGATCGATTTCTTTGCCGACACCAATGCCGCGGCCTTGGCCACCAAAACCGTTCTTGTCGAAGATTTCCTGCCCGAACGGATCGATTTCACCCTCGACCCCGAGGTTGAGGCCGTTTCCCTCACAGACACCCCGTCGATTGCCGTTGATGCCAAATTCCTCTTTGGTGCGCCGGGGGCCGATCTCGCGGTTGAGGGCGAGGTGCTGGTGCGCGCGGCCAAGGAAATGCCGGGCTTTGCGGGCTATGTCTTTGGCCCGTCCAAAGACCCCTTCCCGGCCCAGACCGAAACCTTTGGCGGGGATCGCACGGGCGAGGATGGCTCGGTTGTCGTCTATCCCTATCTGCCCCAGATCGAAACGCAGGACCGCCCGCTTGAGGCGCGCTTTACCGTCCGTGTCTCCGAAGGGTCGGGCCGCCCGGTCGAACGTCAGATCACCTTGCCGATCACCCCGGCGGGCAACCTGATCGGCGTGAAACCCCTGTTTGATGGCGTTGCCGCAGAGGGCCGCGATGCCGCGTTCGAAGTGATCGCCGTCTCGCCCAAGGGGCAGCGCGTCGAAATGCCTGTCACATGGAAGCTGACGCAGAACCAGACCACCTATCAATGGTATCAATCCTATGGTGATTGGTCGTGGGAGGCGATCTCCTCGCGCAAGATCGTTGCCGAGGGTGAGGCGACGCTGGGTCAGGACCGCGTTGAAATTCTGGCCCCCGTCGATTGGGGCAATTACGAACTCACCGTCACCGGAGGCGATGCGGTCACCAGCTATGTCTTTGATGCGGGCTGGTACGCCCCCGCCGATGTGACCGCCACCCCCGACACGTTGGAGGTGTCGCTTGACAAGCCCGCCTATGCCAGCGGCGAAACGGCCAAGCTGCGCGTCGTGCCCCGCACCGATGGCAAGGCGCTGATCACGGTCGTGTCGAACCGCCTGATCGCCATGCAATCCGTCGATGTCGTCAAGGGCGAGAATGTGATCGACATCCCCGTGACAGACGCGTGGAGCGCGGGCGTTTACGTCACCGCCACCGTGATCCAGCCGATGGATGAACCGACGGGCCGCAATCCGACGCGGGCGCTTGGCCTTGCCCATGCGCTGACCGCTCCGGGCAAACGACAACTGGACACACTGGTCGAGGTGGCCCCAACCGCAGACCCGCGCGCTCCCCTTGATGTCGCGGTCAAGGTTGGCAATATCGCGGATGGCGACGTTGCCTACGTGACCTTGGCCGCCGTCGATCAGGGCATTTTGAACCTGACCGGCACCAAGGCCCCCGATCCTTCTGATTACTACTTTGGAAAGCGGAAACTCGGGATCGGCATCCGCGACCTTTATGGCCGCTTGATCAACGGGATGAATGGAGAGATGGGCGCGGTCCGCTCGGGCGGCGACGCCTCGGCGCAGGCGCGCCTGCAATCTCCCCCTCCGACAGAGGAATTGGTCGCCTATTTCACCGGCCCGATCCCTGTCGGTGCCGATGGCTATGCACGCACCAGTTTTGACCTGCCGTCGTTCAATGGCACGGTCAAGGTGATGGCCATCGCTTGGTCGGCCACCGCCGTCGGGCAGGCCAATGCCGATGTTTTGGTGCGTGACCCGGTAGTTGTGACCGCCAGCCTGCCACGCTTCCTCGCCCCCGGTGACCAAAGCCGCCTTCTCTTGGAAATCGTCCATGCCGAGGGGCCGACCGGCACCATGGCCCTTTCTGTCACCGGCGACAATCTGACCTTGGGCGAACTCCCCGCCTCCATCGACTTGGGGCAGGGTCAGAAGCAGGTGATCTCTCTGGCGGTTCAGGCGCAATCGGCGGGCCTGCATCACATCGACATTGCCCTGACCACCCCAGACGGCAAGGTCGTGACCAAAACGCTCGCCCTCCCGGTCGAGGCGAATGATCCCGAACTGGCCCGCACATCGCGCCTGACATTGGACGCAGGGCAAACGCTGACCTTTGACAATGCGGCTTTCACCGGGCTTGACCCGGCAACCGCCAAGGCCGTTCTGGCGATCGGCCCGATTTCCCGGCTGAATGCTCCGGGGCTGCTGGCCGCGCTGGACGCCTATCCCTATGGCTGCACCGAACAGGTCACCTCAAAGGCCTTGCCGCTTCTTTATTTCGACGAAGTGGCCAAGGTGATGGATCTGCCCGGTGCCACCGATCTGGGCAAGCGCATTGATCAATCCATTGCGGTCGTGTTGGGCAACCAATCGTCCGAAGGGGCCTTTGGTCTTTGGGGGCCGTCTTCGGGCGATCTGTGGCTGGATGCCTTTGTCACGGATTTCCTCAGCCGGGCCAAAGCGCGGGGCCATCAGGTGCCCGATCAGGCCTTCCGCCGTGCGCTCGACAATCTTCGCAATCAGGTCAATTACGCCCCCGACTTTACCGGCGGGGCCAATGGCGGCGGCCGTGATCTGGCCTATGCCCTGATGGTCCTCGCCCGCGAGGGGGCGGCCGCCATTGGCGATTTGCGGTACTACGCCGACGTCAAGGCGGACGACTTCAGTTCCGCCCTCGCGCAGGCCCAGTTGGGGGCCGCTTTGGCCAGCTATGGCGACCAGCAGCGCGCCGATGCCCTGTTTGCCAAGGCGGTGGCGCGCGTCTCGGGCCTGCTGGAAGATGAGGGCAGCCGCATCTATCGTGCGGACTACGGCAGCAATTACCGCGACGCCGCCGCACTCCTGACCTTGGCCGTCGAGGCGGGGACCAACGTGGTTGACCGTGAGGCTTTGGCAGACCGCCTGGCCCGCCCCATCGACAGCCTTTCGACACAAGAGGCGACCTGGGGCCTGATGGCCGCCAATGCCCTGATCGACCGGCCACAAACCGATGGGCTGATGATAAATGGGGCCACCCCCACCGGCCCCTTGGTCAAGGTCCTTTCGTCAGGACAAGATCCGGTGGTGGTCTTCAATGGGTCGCAATCGCCAACGCAGATCACGCTCACCACCTTTGGTGTTCCGACCGAAGCGGAGCCTGCGGGCGGCAATGGCTATGCGATCAAGCGCAAGTACTACACCCTGACCGGAGAGGCGGTTGACCGCGAAACCTTTACCGTGGGCGAACGTCTGGTCACCGTGATCGAGGTGCAGCCCTTCTCGCGCACCGATGCGCGGCTGATGATCGATGATGCTCTGCCCGCTGGGTTCGAAATCGACAACCCGCGCCTGCTGACCAGCGGAGCGGTGTCTGATCTCGATTGGCTCAACCTGATGGAAGACACGGCCCATGCCGAATTCCGGCAAGACCGGTTCCTTTCGGCGGTCGATCAGCGCGGCTCCGATCCCTTCCGGCTGGCCTATATCGTGCGCGCCGTTTCGCCGGGCACGTTCCATCAGCCGGCGGCATCGGTCGTTGATATGTACAATCCCGCCTACCGCGCCCGCACCGACAGCCGCACGATCACGATTGCCGAATGAAATCTGGCCGTCTGTCAGCGTTGATCCTTGGCACGGCTCTGGTCCTGTGGACCGGGGCCGCCGCCCGCGACCGGTTTGATGCGTTCATCGCCGCAACCGTCCTGCCCTCCATCACGCTCTCCACCTCGGTCGAGGTGGTGGATCGCACCGGAACCCTGTTGCGTGCCTATACCGTAGATGATGGGCGCTGGCGGATGCGTGTCGACGTCGATCAGGTCGATGCCAATTATATCAATATGTTGGTCAATTATGAGGACAAGCGGTTCTATTCCCATCCCGGGGTGGATCTGATCTCGCTGGGCCGGGCCGCGCTGCAATACATGCGCTATGGCCGCATCATTTCGGGCGGTTCCACCCTGACGATGCAGGTCGCCCGCCTGCTTGAAGACAGCGGCACCGGCCGAATGACCGGGAAATTGCGGCAGATGCGGGTGGCGCTGGCGCTGGAACGGCGGCTGACCAAAGATCAGATTCTTGGCCTCTACCTCCACCTCGCGCCCTTTGGTGGCAATCTCGAAGGCGTACGCGCCGCCACGTTCGCCTACTTTGGCAAGGAACCCAAGCGGCTGACCCCGGCCGAGGCGGCCCTGCTGATCGCTATCCCGCAGGCCCCGGAATCCCGTCGCCCCGACCGCTCGCACAGCGCCGCCGTCATCGCCCGCGCCCGTGTTCTGGCCCGCGCGATCCGTGACCATGTGATCGAGGCTGAGGCGGGCACCGGCACCGAAACCGAGCCTGTTCCACACGAACGCCGCCCCTTTCCCGCCCTCGCCCCCCATCTCTCTGACCGCGCATTGGCCGAGGCACGCGATATCCAGCGTCACGAACTGACCATCGACGCCCGCCTGCAACGCAGTCTCGAAGATCTGGCGCAAGACATCGTCCGCCAGGGGTCTGACAAGCTTCAGATCGCGATTTTGGCGGTTGACCACAAATCGGGCGAAATTCTTGCCTCGGTTGGATCAGCCGCCTTTCAGGCCGATGATCGCGCCGGTTTCGTCGATATGACGCAGGCGATCCGCTCTCCCGGGTCCACTCTGAAACCGCTGATCTATGCGCTGGCCTTTGATCAGGGCCTCGCCCACCCCGAAACCCTGATCGATGACCGCCCCATGTCGTTTCAGGGCTACGCCCCCCAGAATTTTGACCGCAAATACCACGGCACCCTGCGCGTGCGTGAGGCGTTGCAACTGTCGCTGAACATTCCCGTCGTTCAGGTCCTTGAATCTCTCGGCCCGGTCAAACTGTTGACGACGCTCGAAAAGGCCGGGGTGCCTGCCATCATTCCCGGGCGGCAACCCGGGCTTGCCATCGGGCTGGGCGGCATTGGCGTCACCCTGCAAGATCTGGTTCAGGTTTATGCCGCCTTGGCCCGCGGGGGGGTGACCCGCCCGCTGTACTGGCGGCTCAACGCCGATCATCCGCAGGGGCAAAGACTGGTCAGCGACGTTTCGGCCTGGATGGTTGGCGATATTCTGGCCGGTCTTGCGCCCCCGCCCGGCGCCCCTGCCAACCGCTTGGCCTATAAAACTGGCACAAGCTATGGCAACCGCGATGCCTGGGCCATCGGTTATGACGGGCGCCATGTCATCGGCGTCTGGATGGGGCGCGCCGACGGCACCCCGGTTCCCGGTGCCTTTGGGGCCGATACCGCCGCGCCCGCGCTGTTTCAGGCCTTTGCCCGCCTGAAACCCCGGCTGGAACCGCAGCCTGCACCGCCCCCTGCAACGCTGCTCGTCTCGAACGCCGAATTGCCGCAGCCCTTGCAGCGGTTTCATTCCCGCATTGATGGCATGCTCGTTTTGGCCAATGCGCCCTCGGTGATCTTTCCCCCCGATGGGGCCGAGGTCGAGCTTCTGCCCGAGGGGGTGGCGGTCAAGGTGCAGGGAGGCAAGGCCCCGTTCACATGGCTGGCCAATGGCAAACCCGTGATCATCGGCCAGCGCGATCGCGCCCTTCTGTTACCTGAAACGGGAACGGGCTTTATCATCCTATCGGTCATCGATGCCGAGGGCAGATCCGCCCAAAGCCGCGTCTGGCTGAAATAGCCCTAGCCCAGCAAACAGTCTGATACCCGCACATCGACGCCAAAGGCCGCATTCGGCCCAAAGGTCAGCCCTTTGACATCCACGAACAGCGCCCCGTTCTGGGTCGAAATCCGGTCATCGGTCAGCTCGATCGTGTTTGACCCGGCATCGACCCGCGCGCTTTCAAACAGGCCGCATTCCGCCTCGAACCGCAGCACATAGCCGTTGAACCGCGCCGGCTGGAAAAAACTTCCCTGCTGCTTTCCGTAGGAGAATTCAATCCGGTCATTGGTGATCTCGATGCGCACGGGCACCACATCCAACCCGTTAAAGCCATTTTCCGGCAGCAGATCGAATTCGACCGAATTGCCCACCCGCACCGTCCGACCCTTGCTGATAAAGATGGGCGCGCCATCCACATCATAGGTTTCGACGTTCATCGTGACCAAACGCCCAATCAGCGTGCCATCAGCCGCCACGGGGCTGGCCACCCATGCGGCCAAGACGCCCCAGGTCAGGGCCCTGCAAGAGAAACGGAAAGCCATGCGCACTCCATCAGATGGAATACGCACAACTTACCCGAATTTTCGAAAAACCTAAGGTTTATTTGACCGGGCTCAGGCCGCCAGACCCTTGCTGCCCATTTCCAGGAATTTTGTGCGGCGATCCTTGATCAGCGCTTCGGGTTTCTTGCCGGAAAGTTCGCCCAGCATCGCCTCGATCGCCTTGCCCACCGCCTCGATGGTTTCCCGCCGCCCGCGCTGCGCGCCGCCCACGGGTTCGGAAATCACCCGATCCACCACGCCCAGCTTGACCAGATCCTGCGCCGTCAAACGCAGGGCCTCGGCCGCCTCGCGCATCTTGTCGGAATCCTTCCACAGGATCGACGCACAGCCTTCGGGGCTGATCACCGAATAGATCGAATGTTCCAACATGGCGACCCGGTTCGCCGTCGCAAAGGCCACCGCCCCGCCCGAACCGCCTTCGCCCACCACGACCGAAATCAGCGGCACGCCGATTTCCAGACATTTCGCCGTTGACCGCGCAATGGCCTCGGACTGGCCGCGCTCTTCGGCCCCCTTGCCCGGATAGGCGCCGGGGGTGTCAACCAGCGTAATCACCGGCAAACCGAACCGATGCGCCATTTCCATCAGTCGAATGGCTTTGCGATAGCCCTCGGGCCGGGCCATACCGAAATTCCGCTCGATCCGGCTTTTGGTATCGGCGCCTTTTTCATGGCCAATCACCATCACCGGCTTGTCATTGAACCGCGCCAGCCCACCGATGACCGCCAGATCCTCGGCAAAGTTGCGATCCCCGGCCAAGGGCGTGAATTCGGTAAACAGCGCCTCGACATAATCCTTGCAATGCGGGCGGTCCTGATGGCGGGCCACCTGACACTTTTGCCAAGGCGTCAGAGTCTTGTACAAATCGCGCAACAGGGTCTCGGCCTTGCGGTCCAGCCCCTCGGCCTCTTTGTTCACATCCATTTCCGGATTGGCCCGCGCCATGGCGCGCAGCTCTTCAGCCTTACCTTCGATTTCGGCCAAGGGCTTTTCAAATTCCAGATAGATCATCTCACGCTCCGGTCGGTTCCTGCCCTATATGGCCTTGACC
>JALQUQ010000410.1 GCA_023263735.1 Paracoccaceae bacterium
GCGCCTGAATGATCTTGCCCGGCATCGACCCGATATAGGTGCGACGGTGACCGCGGATTTCGCTTTCGTCGCGCACCCCACCAAGGCTGATGCGGATGAATTCGCGGCCCGTGGCCTTGGCGACCGACCGGCCCAGCGAGGTTTTCCCCACACCCGGAGGCCCCACAAGGCACAGGATCGGCCCCTTGATCTTGGACGAACGGGCCTGCACCGCCAGATATTCGACGATGCGTTCCTTGACCTTTTCCAGACCGTGGTGATCGGCGTCCAGAATGGTTTGCGCGCGGCCCAGATCTTTCTTGACCTTCGACGTCACGCCCCATGGCACACCCAACAACCAGTCGAGGTAATTGCGCGCGACGGTCGCTTCCGCGCTCATCGGGCTCATCGACTTCAGCTTCTTGACCTCGGACTCGGCCTTTTCCTTGGCTTCTTTCGAAAGCTTGGTGTTGGCGATCCGATTTTCCAGTTCGGTCACTTCGTTCTGACCGTCTTCGCCATCCCCCAGCTCGCGCTGAATGGCCTTCATCTGTTCGTTCAGATAATATTCGCGCTGCGTCTTTTCCATCTGGGATTTGACGCGGCTTTTGATCTTTTTCTCAACCTGCAGAACGCTCATTTCGCCCTGCATGTGACCATAGATTTTTTCCAGCCGGTCCGAGGTGACCAACGTCTCAAGCAGCGCCTGTTTCTGGGCCACATCAATGCCCAGATGCCCCGCGACCAAATCGGCCAACCGCGCCGGTTCGCGCGTCTCTGACACGGCCGACAAAGCCTCTTCGGGGATGTTTTTCTTGATCTTGGCGTATTTCTCGAATTCGTCCGACACGGCGCGCAGCATCGCATCAACGGCGGCCTGATCGCCAAGGCTCTCGCTCAGCGGTTCGGCCTGCGCCTCAAAGTACGAGGCGTTTTCGATGAATTTGGTGATCTTGACCCGGCTGCGGCCTTCGACCAGCACCTTGACCGTACCGTCGGGAAGTTTCAGCAATTGCAACACATTGGCCAAAACGCCAACGCGATAGATCCCATCCGTTCCCGGATCATCGACCGAAGGGTCGATCTGGCTGGACAAAAGGATCTGCTTGTCCTCTTGCATCACTTCTTCCAGCGCCCGAACAGATTTTTCCCGGCCGACAAACAGCGGGACGATCATGTGCGGAAACACAACGATGTCACGCAGCGGCAGAACCGGATAGCTGTTCGAATTGAAATCGCTCATTGCGCGTATCCTTTCTTGGCAGGAAGACCACGCCCCGGGTATCGGCAGCGCTGTCTCCTCCGTCTTGGAGACCATATCTGGGGTTCTGTCACCGAAGTGTCAACATCCCCTGAAGGAAAGCTCTGTTTCCGACATTTGACCCTAGCCGCGCAAGGGTCACGCGGGGGCAATCCGAAACCAGACCAGAAAACCGCGTCAAAACAGGCCCTTGCGCACCGTTTTTCGTGCAATGCGCAAGGGGCCAACGCCCCGGCGCACCGCCGGGTTGTCTCTGGTTTCCGACGTTCATCCTCACACAGCGCCGTTACAGCGGGGGAATGTCGCCCTCGGCCCGTTGCGCATGGAAATCGGCCACAAAGGCCGACAGCCGCCCCGCCGCAATCGCATCGCGCAGACCCTGCATCAACTCTTGGAAATAATGCAGGTTGTGCCAGGTCAGCAGCATGCCCGAAATCATCTCTTGCGCCTTGAACACGTGATGCAGATAAGCGCGGGAATAGTTGCGGCAGGCCGGGCAGGTACAGGCCTCATCCAGCGGGCGGGGGTCGTCCATATGGCGGGCGTTCTTGATATTCACCTGCCCCCGGCGCGTCCACGCCTGACCGGTGCGACCCGACCGGCTGGGCAGAACGCAGTCCATCATGTCGATCCCACGTTCCACCGCGCCCACGATATCATCGGGTTTGCCCACGCCCATCAAATAGCGCGGCTTGTCCACCGGCAGAAAACCGGGGGCATAGTCCAGAACGTTGAACATGATCTCCTGCCCCTCGCCCACCGCCAGACCACCCACCGCATAGCCGTCAAATTCGATATCAACCAAGGCCTTGGCGGATTCCTCGCGCAGATCGCGATTGTCACCGCCCTGCATGATGCCAAACAAAGCATGGCCCGGACGGTCGCCGAAAGCGTCGCGCGACCGCTGTGCCCACCGCATCGAAAGCTGCATGGATTTGGCCAAGGTCGCCTCATCGGCCGGAAGCGCGGGGCATTCGTCGAAACACATCACGATATCAGACCCAAGGAGTTTCTGAATCTCCATGCTGCGTTCGGGCGACAACATATGTTTCGATCCGTCGATATGCGACGAAAACCGCACCCCCTCTTCGGTCAACTTCCGCAAGGAGGCCAGCGACATCACCTGAAACCCACCGCTATCGGTCAGGATTGGGCGGTCCCAGTTCATGAATTGATGCAGGCCCCCCAGACGCGCAATCCGTTCAGCGGTGGGGCGCAGCATCAGGTGATAGGTGTTGCCCAAGAGGATATCGGCCCCGGTGGCACGCACCGATTCCGGCATCATCGCCTTGACCGTCGCCGCCGTACCGACTGGCATGAAGGCGGGGGTGCGGATATCGCCGCGCGGGGTCTTGATGACCCCGG
>JALQUQ010000411.1 GCA_023263735.1 Paracoccaceae bacterium
ACAAGCTGGCGCGTGGACCCGTCTAGCGGCACTTTGGCTTTTTCACCCCGCAATGCAGGTGCCAGCGCCGTGGCCAGTTCCTTGCCCAGTTCCACGCCCCATTGGTCGAACGAGTTGATCCCGAGGATCACGCCCTCGGCAAAGACCCGATGCTCATAGAGCGCGATGATCTGGCCCAAGGTGAAGGGATCGAGGCGCGGATAGGCGAGGGTCGTTGAGGGGCGGTTGCCTTCGAACACCCGATGCCGCGCCTGACGCTCGAGCTCGTCGCCTTCAAGCCCCGCCTTCTCCATCATCGCCCGCGCGACCTCGAGGCTGCGGCCCTTCATCAGGGCCTCGGACTGGGCGAGACAGTTGGCGATCAGAAGCTGTTGCTGGTGGTGCAACTCGTCCTCATGCCCACGAGCGGCGATCATGAACTCGCAAGGAACGATCCACGTGCCTTGGTGGATCAGCTGATAGAAGGCGTGCTGGCCGTTTGTGCCGGGCTCACCCCAGACGATGGGGCCGCTTTGCACAGTCAGGTCTGCGCCACCCATGCTGACCCGCTTGCCGTTTGATTCCATCTCAAGCTGCTGGAGATAGGCCGGAAGTCGCCCCAAACGGTTGTCGTAGGGCAAGACCGCGCGGGTGGCGTAGCCACAGACCTGCGCGTGCCAGATGCCGACGAGCGCCAGAAGCGCGGGCAAGTTCTCATGCCAGTCGGCGGCGCGGAAGTGGCGGTCCATCTCTTGTCCGCCGCGCAGGAAGGCGCGGAAGCCGTCAGGCCCAATGGCGATCATCAGCGACAAGCCGATCGGCCCCCAGACGGAATAGCGCCCGCCCACCCAATCAGCGAAACCGAACACGCGTTCGGAAGGGATTCCAAAGGCTTCCGTCCTGCTCTTCGATGTCGAGAGCGCCACGAACTGGGCCGCCGGATCCTGCACCGCCTCCGACATCCAGGCCCGCGCCGTATGGGCGTTGGTCATGGTCTCGATCGTCGTGAAGGTCTTTGAGGCGACGATCACCAGCGTGGTTTCGGGGTTCAGGCCGGCCAGCACATCGGCCGGATGGGCGCCATCGACGTTGGAGATGAAATGCGCCCGCGGGCCATCGGCATAGGGCGACAGCGCGATGGCGGCCATGGCCGGACCAAGGTCAGAGCCGCCAATCCCGATATTGACGACATCGGTGATCTTGCCGCCCTGACCGGTGAAGCGGCCCGAGCGGACATCCTGGGCAAAGCCCTGCATCCGGGCATGGGTGGCGCGGACCTCGGGCATGACATCCTTGCCATCCACCGTCACCGCATCGTTCAGATTGCGCAGCGCGGTGTGCAACACGGCACGGCCCTCGGTGTCGTTGATCTTGGCGCCCGAGAACATCGCCTGCCGCTTTTCGGCAACGCCCGCCGCCATGGCCAAAGCGATCAGCTTGGCACGGGCGGCGCTGTCGATGCCGGTTTTGGAATAGTCGAACATCATGCCATCGGCACGGGCGGTGAAATCGGCGGCGCGACCGGGGTCTGCAAAGAGATCAAGGATTTTCACCCCCTTGGTCGCGGCATGGTGGTCTTTCAGATCTTGCCAAATGCTTTGCATCTTATTCTGTCCAATGAACGGTTGCGTCATCCAGCACCAGTCGCACCGGTGCCTCGATCGGGTCAAGCGTCAAGGCGCGCTCGAGGGCGGCGCGTTTTTCGGCCCCGCGGATCAGGATATGGGTCCGGATCGCGCCTTTCAGCGCGGGCGCGGTCAGGGTGATGCGCGGCTCTCCCGCGGCTTCGGCGCGAAGCGCCATCAAGAGGGGGGCATCGGGGGCCATGGCTTCGGCCAAACGGTCGGCCCCGGGAAACAGGCTGGCCGTGTGCATATCGGCGCCCATGCCCAGCACCAGCACCGAGATCGGCAGATGCGGGGCCAGACCCTGCGCCAGATCGTCCAGCCGGTCTTCGGGCCGGGGGGCATCGGCATAAAGCGGGATCAGCCGCGCCGCGGCCGCCTGATCGCGCAAGAGCCTTTCGCGCAAAAGCCGCGTGTTTGACCGGGGCGAGGTTTCATCGACCCAGCGTTCGTCGTTCAGAAAAACCGCGACCTTGGCCCAATCCAGCGACACGCCCGAAAGCGTGTCAAAAATCGGGCCCGGCGTGGTGCCGCCCGGGACGCAGAGCGAGGCGCGTCCGTCCCGGTTCAAGGTTTCGGTCAGTTCCGCGACGATCTGATCGGCCAGTCGCAGAAACATCAATTCGGCGTCGGGATATTCGATCAACTCCATCAGCGGATATCCCGCCAGCGGCGCCCGTCGCGGTGCATCAGCATCAGCGCATCTTCGGGGCCCGAGGTGCCGGGATCATAGCCCTGCGGCCGGTCGCCGCGCGATTCCCAGCCCTGAATGATCGGATCGGTCCAGGCCCAGGCGGCCTCGACCTCATCGCCGCGCATGAAGAGGGTCTGGTTGCCGCGGATCACATCCATGATCAGCCGTTCATAGGCGTCGGGCACATCTTCGACCTCGGGGCCAAGCGCCTGCGCAAAGGTCATGTCCAGCGGCACCTGCGTCAGGCGCATGCCGCCCGGACCCGGCTCCTTGATCATCACCATCAGGTTCATGCCCTCATT
>JALQUQ010000412.1 GCA_023263735.1 Paracoccaceae bacterium
CCTGCACCTTGGCGGGCCACGGCTCAACGGTCTGGATCGCATCCAGCGGCTGGCCCGCTTCATCCAGTTTCAACCGCCCCACAATCGCGGTGAACCGGCGGGCATAGACCTTTTTCTTCAGCTTTGGATACAAAAGACCCAAAGCGCCGATGTGGTCTTCGTGGGCATGGGTGATAAAGACCGCCTCGATCTGATCCAGCCGCTCTTCCAACCAAGAGATATCGGCCATGATCAGGTCGATGCCGGGCGTTGTATCCATATCGCCAAAGGTCACGCCCAGATCGACCACGATCAGACGTTCCTTGCCCTCGGGGCCATAGCCATAGACATAGCAGTTCATGCCGATTTCCCCGGCACCGCCCAAGGGAAGATAGATCAGCCGCGATTTCACGCTCATACGGTTTCCTTATTGTAGTCGTTGATCAGGACAAGGCCGTGCATCGTCAGGTCATCTTCGACAGAATCGAACACCTCGGTGCCCTGCGCGAACAAAGAGGCAAGCCCCCCGGTCGCAATCACCTTGCAAGGACGGTCCCGTTCGCGCCGGACCTCACGCACTATGCCTTCGATCAGGCCAACATACCCCCAATAGACGCCCGATTGCATGCAGGCGACCGTATTGGTGCCAATGGCCTTGGCGGGTTTGGTGATATCGACATGCGGCAGGGCGGCGGCGGCCATATGCAGCGCCTCAAGGCTCAGGTTCACGCCGGGCGCGATCACCCCGCCGACATAGGCGCCATCGTGATCCACCACGTCGAATGTGGTCGCGGTGCCGAAATCCACCACGATCAGATCGCCGCCATGCCGATCATGCGCCCCCACCGTATTGACCAGACGGTCGGGCCCAACGGTCGCCCCCTGATCAACCCGCGGGGCCACCGGCAGACGGCATTCGGGTTTCCCCACCACCAAGGGCCGGCAATCGAAATAGCGATTGCACAACACCCGCAAATTGAACACCACACGCGGCACCGTGCTGGAAATGATCGCCTCGGTGATCGTGGCCTTGGTCTGGGACACCGCCATCAAGGACGACAGCCAGACAAAATATTCATCCGCCGTGCGTTTGTGATCGGTGGCGCAGCGCCATGTGGAAATGAACGACGACCCATCCCAGATCGAAAAGACGGTGTTCGTGTTCCCACAATCGATTGCCAAAAGCATTCAGGACTCCAAAGGCTTAGAAGAACACTTCTGCCGCAGGGATGGCGCGCGTCTGGCCATCTTGCCGCAGAACCAGATTGCCCGCCAGATCAATCGTTTCAAAGATCCCTTCGCGGGTGTCATTGCCGGTGCGGGCGATGATTTTCTCTCCGATCCGCGCGGCATGGGCCAGCCACGCCGTGCGCAGGGGCGCAAAGCCCTGAGAGACGAACACCTCTTCCCAATGGGCATAGGCCATCGCCAGATGCGACAGAAAGGTTTCGGGCGTGACCCGCACCCCGGTTTCCGACAGCACCGAAACCGGGCGCAGGGCACCGGGTTCAACCATCGACGGATCAGGATGACCGATCAGATTGACCCCGATACCAATCGCCAGCGCCGAAACCCCCTGCCCCGCACTTTGGCTTTCCAGCAAGATCCCGGCCACCTTGCCACCATTCAGCAGCACGTCATTCGGCCATTTCAGCGCCAGCCCCGCCTCGGTCCGGGTGACAGTGGCAAGGGCATCGCGCAGGGCCAAGGCCGCCGCAAACGACCGCAAGGCCACCACGGCTGGCGGCTCGGAGGGTTTCAGAACCAGCGTGCCATAGAAATTTCCGACCGGGCTTGACCATGCCCGGGCCCGGCGACCCCGCCCGGCGGTTTGCGCGCCCGCCAGAATCCAGCAAGGCCCCACCAGATGGGGGGCCCGCCGAAACGCTTCTGCATTGGTGGAATCCACGGTGGGAAGGAGCACACGCCCCACCCCACCGGGCCAGAGATCAGCGGACAAGTGCTTCGGCCGCCACGGCTGCGATGGATTCGATGCCGAACAGGTTGACGATGCCCAAGATCATGATCGCGGCGACACCAATCGTCAGCACCCACTGAACCGGAACCATGTTGCTTTCTGCCGGGTCCTGATCCTTGCCAAAGTACATGAAGAACACGATGCGGATGTAATAAAACGCCCCGATCACCGATGCCACAGCACCCGCCACCTTTTGCAGCTGGTTTTGCCGTGGATTTCGCGGGAGCCGCCTGCTTGACGGCACCAGTCGCATCAGCCGCAGCCCCTTCGGAGCGGTCAGCGGGTTTCGCCGCAGCCTTCGTTGCGGAAGGTTTCTTGGCAGCGGTCTTGCCAAGCCACGGCGTCGTCAGCGGAACTTCGGTGCCATCGATGCGCTTGATCGAGTCCCCGATATCCACGGCGCGCTGTGCCGAGGCGTTGTATTTGGTCTTGCCGGAGTCGAACTCCTTGAGGCTCGACAGGCCCGAGAGCGGCTCCGCTGCATAGCGCCCGTTCTGCGGCCCCGGAACAGGAACCTTACCCGCCGCCATCTCGTCCAGCATCTCGCGCAGACGGTCAGCGGTCAGATCCTCGTAGTAATCCTTGCCGATCTGCGCCATCGGTGCGTTCGCACAGGCCCCGAGGCATTCCACCTCTTCCC
>JALQUQ010000413.1 GCA_023263735.1 Paracoccaceae bacterium
GTATGCCTGATGTTTATCGGGGGCTGTGCCGGATCGACCGCCGGCGGCATGAAGGTTTCGCGTATCATCGTGCTATGGAAAATGGTCTATCGGGAAATATATCTCACGTTCAGACCGCATACGCGCGTAGCCACGCGCGTCGGGCGCGTATGTGTTGCGACCGACGTATCGCATTCCATACTGGTTTTCGCGGTAGCATTCTTCTTCATACTGGCCGGCGGTTCGCTGTTTTTGACCTATTTGGGCTTAGATCTGACAACGGCAGCGACTGCTGTGATTGCCTGCTTAGGCAATATCGGACCCGGTTTAGGCCGAGTAGGTCCGACACACAACTACGCCGACCTACCGTCGACCGCCAAGGTGTTTCTATCTTTTTGTATGCTGCTAGGCCGCCTCCAAAATCCATAATCAGAGGTGGCTCACTTCTCGGTGAAAAAAACGGCTCAGTTCCGGGTGAAAATCAACACCGAGGTGTTTTGCTGAGCGAGTCGCCCGAAGGGTCTGCGCTGCTTATCAGTTGCTTACGGGATAGGTCCACGCGCTGGGCTGTGCCCCGAGGGGTATCGCTAAGTGCTTGAAAACATGCGGGAAAATTGGTCGGAGCGAGAGGATTCGAACCTCCGACCCCCTGCTCCCGAAGCAGGTGCGCTACCAGGCTGCGCTACGCTCCGACCGTTGGCGGGGGGTTAAACCCTTCCGGATCGATTGGCAAGAGGCATTGTCTGAAAAACGCTGCCTTCTTGTCATTCCGGGAAAATCCCCCCGCTTGCGATGGGGTCTGATCAGGAGTCCTTGCTTTGACGACGCTCTGCGCGGCCGAGCAACAGGCTGATCCGGGGCATCAGACCGGTTTCCGGCCGGGACTTGTTCGACAGGACGGGGCTGTTTTTCGAGACACGGCCGGTGCCTTCGCGCAGCACGATGTAGATGCCGCTGGCCACGATGACCGCTGTTCCCGCCAGGGTCCAGGAATCAACAGATTCGCCGAAGAAGATCGCGCCATAAAAGCCGGCCCAGATGATCTGCGAATATTGCATCGGGGCCACGATGACCGCCGGGGCAGAGCGGTAAGCCGCAATCGACAACAGGGCCGCGACGAACCCCAAGCCGGCAATCACGCCCGTCAGAGCCAGATGTTCAATCGGCATCGGGACATAGACAAAGGGCATCAGCGCGCCGGTCACGAAAAAGCTGGCCATCATCGGGTAAAGCATCAAGACGATCGACCGCTCCTCGGCTCCGATCTTGCGCACGATCAACGAGTTCATTGACCCGGTGATGGCCGCAAACAGCGCGGCGGCATGGCCCCAGGACAGGTCTGCCGAACCGGGGCGCAACACGATCAGCACGCCGATCAGGCCGACGACAACCGCCAACCCCCGCCGAATGCCAACCTTTTCCCCCAGCATGGGAATGGCCAGCACCGTGATCAGCAATGGCATCGCAAACAGAATGGCATAGGTTTGCGCCAGCGGCAAAACCGAAAAGGCGTAAAACGCGGCAGCGCCCGTCGTGATCGCGGTGATCGAACGCACCACCGACCAATAGGGGTGGCGCGGGATCAGATTGCCGTCGGTCCGGTCGGACAGCAGCATCAGCGTTGACAGGGGAAAGCCCATCAACCCCGAGAAAAAGATGATCTGAAACGAAGTATAATGGACACCAAGATATTTGATGACAACGTCATGCGTTGCGTAAATGCCAAATGCGGCCAGCGCCAAAAGAGCGCCTTTCACGTTGCTAGTCATGTTCAGCCTTTCGGGGTTCGCGCGGGGGCAATGGCCCTGATTGCGCTAACCCTTTTTGACAGAAAGAGGCCCCGTCCTCAATCGTCTACCCGGGGGTCTATGCGATGATTTTGGATATGCCTTTGGAGACATGCAATAAAAAAGGGCGGCCGGAGCCGCCCTTTGAAAGGAATGTGATCTGCCTTAAAGGCTGGCATCCAAGGCGGCGATGATCGCATCGCCCATCTCGCTGGTCGACACCGGGGTGCCGCCTTCGGGGCCCATCAGATCCGCGGTGCGCACGCCATCTGCCAGAACCTTTTCAACGGCCTGTTCGACGCGGGCAGCTTCGTCGCCCATGTCGAACGAATAGCGCAGGGCCATGGCAAACGACAGGATACAGGCGATCGGGTTGGCCTTGCCCTGACCCGCGATATCAGGGGCAGAGCCGTGCACGGGCTCGTACAGCGCCTTGGGACGGCCATTGGCCATCGGAGCGCCCAGCGAGGCCGAGGGCAGCATGCCCAGCGAACCGGTCAGCATGGCAGCCGCATCCGAGAGCAGGTCGCCGAACAGGTTGTCGGTGACGATCACGTCAAACTGCTTGGGCCAACGGCACAGCTGCATGGCGCCTGCGTCGGCGTACATGTGCGAAAGCTGCACATCCGGGTATTCTTTGTCGTGGATTTCCTGAACGACATCACGCCACAGGATGCCGGATTCCATCACATTGGCCTTCTCCATCGAGCAGACCTTGTTGTTGCGGCGCCGCGCCAGTTCAAAAGCCGAGCGCGCAACGCGGGCGATTTCGGATTCCGTGTACCGCTGGGTATTGATGCCCACGCGCTCATTGCCTTCGACGAA
>JALQUQ010000414.1 GCA_023263735.1 Paracoccaceae bacterium
GCGGGAGAGAACCTGCACCTCGGAATCCGACAGGTCTTCGAACAGGGGAAAGGCGCGCACCAGATCGGCGCGTTGCAGCCGCAGGTCAAGCAAGGGGCGTTTTGTCAGCGCCCGGCTGGCCCGATCGGTTTCCGTTCCAAGGGCAAGCCGCAATTCGGGCCCGATCAGGCCGTCGGCCGTGATCTGATCGTATTCCCGCACTTCTTGCTGCACGACCAACCGCCGGATCAGGCGGCGTTCCAGCTTTTCAGAATAGCCGGGGAATTGGGCATGAAGGCCATCCAGTTCCCGTTGCGTATCTTCGGCGCGGCGGCGGATCAGATCGTGCAGCAACGAGGCAACGCGTCGGCCGTGAATGCGCAGGATGCGCGCCTCGATGAATTTGGTCAGCTCTTTCAGCAGATGGTTCTGGGCCACCAGCCGTTCAAACCGTTGCGCGGTCAGCGCGGCCAGCGGGCCGTTCAGGCGAAAGCGGTTGTGCAACCACCCCGCCGCCAGCATCAGCGCGCCGGGGCGCAGAGATTGGCGCGCGCGGGCCCCATAGCCGTGCCGCCCCTTGGTGCGCGTCGCCTCCATCAGGCGATCGGCATCGGCCAGCATATCTTCGGCCAGACTGGCGGACAGCATGTCATCGCGAAAGAACCCAAGGATCAATTCCCGTTCCTGCCCCGCCAGCGCGACAAGGCCCAGTGTCACCCGGTCACGTTCCAGAATATCGCGCGCCTCATCGGCCTGTGCGACGGCCACGCGCAGGCGGTCGCCAAAGCGCACCGCCTCGTCCCGGACGGTGGCGGGGGTCAGTTCCAGATCATGGGTGATTTCGGCCACGTTTTCGCGCACGCTTTGCAGGGCGACGGCCACAACCTGATCGGAAAGCGCCTTGTCGAGCGGGGACAGCCGGTCAAGGCCCAGCTTTCCGATCACCCACCGCAAGGAAACGCCCTGAACCAACAGGGTGAACAGCACGAACCCGGTGGCGACGATGCCGACCTGCCGCTTGACCTCGACAAAGATGGCGGGGTTTTCGGTGACGGCCAAGGCCAGCGCCAAGGTGACCGCGCCCCGCAAGCCGCCCCAAAGGATGGCGATGCGATAGGGCCGTTCGACCCGGGGCGACAGGCGCACCGCCGTCAGCGCGGGCAGCAGCACGAACAGGATCACGGCCCGCGCCCCCAAGGCCGCCAGCACCGTCACAAGGATCAGCCCGAAATCGCCGGGGCGCAGCGCTTCAAGGCTGCGGGGGATCAACAGCGCGGCCAGCACAAAGATAAGGCCCCCGGCCGCATAGGCCATCAGGTCCCACAGATCGCGCAACCGGGCCAGACTGGGCGGGGTGATGCGACCGGGGGCAAAGAAATTGACCGTCATCCCGGCGGCCACCACGGCCACCACGCCCGAGGCCCCCACGACCTGATCGGTAAAAAGCATCGTGGCAAAGGGCAGGGCAAAACTGATCAGCGCCTGCGCGGCGGGCCAAGGTTTCATCGGGCCCATGACGCCAACGGCGATGCGCCCGGCCAAGGCCCCGACCAGCGCGCCCATGCCGATCAGATAGGGCAGTCGCCACAGCGCGGCGGGGATGTCGGGCTCTGCCTCACGCGTGGCGACGGCGGTGACAAAGACCGAAAACAGCGCAATCGCCGCCGCGTCGTTCAACAGGCTTTCCCCTTCGACGATCCGGGCCAGACGTTGGGGGGCGGGGGTGCTGCGAAAGATGCCGACCACGGCAGAGGGGTCGGTGGTTGAAACGATGGCCCCGATCAACAAACAGGCGATCAGGGGCAAGGTGGTGAATGGGGCCAAGGCCAGCCCGATGATAAATGTCGCCGCAATCACCGCGATAACGGCAAGGGTCAGGATCGGCACCCAATCATCCGCCATCCGGCGCAGGTTCAGGGTCAGCGACACCTGAAACAAAAGCACCGGCAGCAGGATGAAGATAAACACCTCGGACGAGATCGGCAGATTGAGGATCGCAAGCGCCACAGGGTTCAACGCATCGGTCACCTCGGTGCGCCAGAACCACGCGGCCGAAGCGCCGATGGCCATTCCGACCACAGCCAAGATCACCGCCACCGGCAGGCGCAACCGGGCGGCGAGGGGCTCGGACAGGGCAATGGCAACGATAAGGCCCGACAGGCAGGCCAGAAAGACGATCATATCCATGGTCTCGTGGTACTGCCTTTTTCCGGGAGAAGACAGCAAGGCGCGGTCACAAGTGATGACCGGGCCGAAACAAACCCCGCACGGACCCCCGAAAAAGAAAACGCCCCGCCGCAAGACCGGCGAGGCGTTTGACTGCGATCCGGGGAGGGATCAGATCAGTTTGCCCATGGCAACGGCGGTGTCGGCCATGCGGTTCGAGAAGCCCCATTCGTTGTCATACCACGACAGGACCGAGCACAGGGTGCCATCCATGACCTTGGTCTGATCCATGTGGAAGACCGAGGAATGCGGGTCGTGGTTAAAGTCGGACGAGACGTTCTTGTAGTTGGTGTAGCCCAGAATGCCCTTGAGCGGGCCTTCGGCGGCGGCCTTGATCGCGGCGTTGATTTCCTCGACCGAGGTGGCGCGCTTGG
>JALQUQ010000415.1 GCA_023263735.1 Paracoccaceae bacterium
GAAATTCGCGATCTGTTGTCGCGCGTGCCGCGCACGGCGACGCGCCACCGCGACGGCGCATTGGAAGAGGTGCCGCTGGACGCGATCATCCCCGGCGACCGTTTGCTGATCCGGCAGGGCGATGTGGTGCCGGTGGATGGGCTGATCGCCTCGGCCACGGCCTTTCTTGACACCTCGGCCCTGACGGGGGAATCCCTGCCCCTGCGCATGGACCGCGGCAGCGCGGCGATGAGCGGTTCGACCAACGCGGGCGACGCCTTTGACCTTGAGGCGACGCATGAGGCCAAAGACAGCACCTATGCCGGAATCGTGCGGCTGGTCGAAGAGGCGCAGGCCTCCAAGGCCCCGATGGCGCGGCTGGCAGATCGCTGGTCGCTGGGGTTTCTTGTCCTGACCGTGGCCATTGCCCTTGCCGCGTGGTGGTTTACCGGCGACCCGATCCGCGCGGTGGCCGTGCTGGTCGTGGCCACCCCCTGCCCCCTGATCCTTGCGGTGCCGGTGGCACTGGTCGCGGGCCTGTCGCGGGCAGCGCATTTCGGGGTGCTGGTCAAGGGCGCAAAACCGCTGGAGGCGATGGCCCGCATCCGCACGCTGATCCTTGACAAGACGGGAACCCTGACCGACGGGCGGCCGCAAATCGTCAGCATCGTCAGCCATGACGGCATGGGCGCGGATGATCTCTTGCGCTATGCCGCCGCGTTGGATCAGGCGTCGAAACACCCGGTCGCGCAGGCCATCGTGACCGCGGCCCGGGATCGGGGCCTAGCGCTGCCCATTCCCGAAGATGTGGCCGAACTTCCGGGCGAAGGGGTGATCGGTTTCATCGACGGCCGTCAGGTCATCGTGGGGGGCGATGCCTTTGTGGCCAGTCGTGTGGGCAAGGCAAAGGGCGATCTGCCCGACCTTGTGGCCGGATCGGTGATGGTGGCCGTCGCGGTCGATGGGCGCGCGGCGGGTTATCTGGTCATGTCTGATCCCCTGCGCGAAGGCGCGGCCGAGATGCTGGCCAATTTGCGCCATCAGGGTGTGGCCCGCATCGCCTTGGCAACCGGCGACCGGGCCGATGTCGCGCAGCGGGTGACCCAGGGTCTTGGCCTTGATGGCGTGCACGCGGGCCTGACGCCGGATGAAAAGGTGCTCTTGGTCTTGACCGAGCGCAAGAACGGTCCGGTGATGATGGTGGGCGACGGGGTCAATGATGCCCCCGCGCTGGCCGCCGCCGATGTGGGCGTGGCGATGGGCGCGCGCGGCGCCGCCGCCAGCGCCGAAGCGGCCGATGTCGTCTTGCTGGTCGACCGGGTGGACCGCATTGCCCCCGGCATCGAAATCGCGCGCCGATCCCGCCGGATCGCCTATGAAAGCGTGGTCGCGGGGATTGGCCTTTCGGTTCTGGGCATGCTGGCCGCCGCCTATGGCTATCTGACCCCGGTCGAAGGGGCGGTGCTGCAAGAGTTGATCGACGTGGCCGTGATCCTGAACGCCCTGCGCGCCCTGCGCATTTCCCCGACCGACCTTGCCGCTCCGACACGCCAAACAGAAGGACCCGCCGCATGAGCCGCCTTTCCCATTCCGAAATTCACATGGTCCACCGCATCGGATGGTTGCGCGCAGCCGTGTTGGGCGCGAATGACGGCATCGTTTCGACCGCCAGTCTGGTCGTGGGGGTGGCGGCCGCAGGAACCGGACGGACCGAAGTGCTGATCGCCGGGCTGGCCGGGTTGGTGGCCGGGGCCATGTCGATGGCGGCGGGGGAATATGTCTCGGTCAGTTCGCAAACCGATGCCGAACAGGCCGACCTTGCCCGCGAAAAGAAAGAACTGGCCGAAACGCCCGCGGCCGAACTGGAAGAACTGACGCAGATCTATCAATCGCGCGGGCTGACGCGTGCGCTGGCCGAGCAGGTCGCGGCCCAATTGACCGAACACGACGCGCTTGGCAGTCACGCCCGGGATGAGCTGGGCATTTCCGAAACCGTCACTGCGCATCCGATTCAGGCGGCGCTTGTTTCCGCGCTGACCTTTGCCGTCGGGGCGGTGGTGCCGCTGATCGTGGCCCTGTTGGCGCCGCCAACGCAGATCGTGATCTTTGTCGCCGTGGCCACGCTGCTGTCTTTGGCCGTTCTGGGCGGGCTGGGGGCAACGGCGGGCGGCGCGGGGGTCTGGCGCGGCGCGCTGCGCGTCACCTTCTGGGGGGCGCTAGCCATGGCGGCCACCGCGATTGTCGGATCGCTGTTTGGGGTCACCGTCGGATAATCGCGCCGATCGGCCCGGCCCGAAAACTGCGGCAAGCCAGTGATCAGAGTGCCATCCCGCAGGGCAAAGGTCTTGAACATCGCGCTGACGACGAAATGCGTGCCCGCCAGCTTTTCGCCTCATCCTTGATCACAAAGGGCTGAAACCTCTGACCGACCCAAGCCTTGGCAAGGGCCGCTTCGCTGTTGGCAAGACCGGTTCAGGTCTTGGCCTTGACCCGCAGATCGTCGTTGGAAAGGCGGGTTTTCAGCAAACGCGGGGGCCGTGGCAAACGTTCGAAACGATGTTGCCCGCCACTTGGACCTTGGCCACTTTGGCCC
>JALQUQ010000416.1 GCA_023263735.1 Paracoccaceae bacterium
GCATCGGCGTTTTCTTGCGGGATCACGCCAAGCGCGGCCTGCGCGTCACAGGCATGGGCCTCGATCTCGTACCAGATCTTGAAGCGGGTTTGGGGTTCCCAGATGGCAACCATGTCGGGGCGGGAATAGCGCGGGATCATTGCGAACCTCTGGATGAACGACGGGGATTGCCGCCCCCTTACCCGCGAGGGGGCGTTTTCGCAAGATCAGCCGCCGGTCAAAACGCCACAGCGCGCGGAAAGCGGAAAAATGCGGGGGGATTGGGCGGGGCAGGGTCAGCCGGGGGGGCAAAGGAGCTGGACCCGATTGGGGCGATGCCCTAGCCTTGGCCCGAACACCCGCCGCTGTGACAGGGCCCGCGATGGAGAAGACACCGCCGATTTCCGGGGCTTTGGGCCCGAATGACTGGATCATGGCGGGGTTTCAGGCCTTGGCCATCGGGGGGCCGGGGGCCCTGCGGGCCGAGGCTTTGGCGCGTGACATCGGGACGACAAAGGGCAGCTTTTACTGGCATTTCAAGGATCTGCGCGATTTTCAGGCGCAGATGTTAGAGATGTGGCAGTCGCAGGCCCCCGACAGCCTATCGGGCCCGGATCTGCCGCGCCCGACATCGGCAAAGGAACGAGCCCAGCAGATGGTGGACTGGCTGACCCTGCGGCCCGTGGCCCCGCTGGGCGATCCTCGGGTGGAACCCGCCCTGCGCGCCTGGGCCTTGGCCGAACCGTGGGTGGCCGAACGGTTGGCCGTGGTGGATGACCAGCGGCTGACGCAGATCGCCCACATGTTCACCGCCGCTGGTTTGGGGAATGGCGCGGCAAAGGCTGCGGCGCTGACGCTGTATGGTCTGTGGATCGGGTTGCAGTCGCTGCTGATCGACCGCATGCCCGAGGCGCAAAAGCTGTTGCGCAAAGAGGTCAAACGCCTGTTGTCGCAGGGCTAGGTCAGACGACCCCCGTCGGTCATCGCAGCGACAGGCGATAGCGGATATGGCCATCATCCTTGCAAAAGCTGTCGTACAGGCGGCGGGCCGTGGCATTGTCGTGGTTGGTGTTCCAATACAGCCGATGCCAGCCCTGTTCCCGGGCCAGATCGATCAGATCCGTGATCAGCGCGCGACCCACGCCTTGGCCCCGCGCCGATGGGGTGACGAACAGGTCTTCCAGATAGACGTCATCCCCCGGCACCCAAGTCGAGCAGTGGTGGTGATGAATGGCAAAACCCACCGGCAGCCCGTCGATCACCGCCAGACGGCACGCCATGCGGTGATCGGGATCGATGATCCGCGCCCAAGTGAATTCGGTTGTGGCCGGGGGCACTTGGACGCCGTAATAATCCAGAAACCCTTGCCACAGGGCCAGAAAGGCCGCGCGATCTGACGGCGCGGCCGAACGAATGGTCATGGACATGACTAGGCCAGCTTTTCCAGAATGCGCACCCACGACCGGATGCCTTTGTGAAAGCATTCGACATCGTATTTTTCGTTGGGGCTGTGAATCTGGTCATCATCGCGGCCAAAGCCCACCAGCATCGCATCCATGCCAAGGATCGATTTGAAATAGCCCGCGATCGGGATCGATCCGCCGCAGCCGACATAGGCCGCCGGAACGCCCCATTCCTCGGTCAGGGCCACGCGGGCCTGTTCAAATGCGGGCAGTTCGATCGACATCACGCCCGCCGGTCCCGCACCATGGCCGTGGAATTCGACCTGACAATCGGCGGGCAATTGCGCGGTGAACCAAGCGCGAAAGTTTTCGCGGATGGCCAGCGGGTCTTGTTGCCCGACCAGACGGAAGCTGACCTTGGCCTGAGCCTTGGAGGGCAAAACGGTCTTGAACCCGTCGCCGGTATAGCCGCCCCAGATGCCGTTGATTTCCCCCGTGGGGCGCGACCACAGCATTTCCAGCGGGGTACGATCCTTTTCGCCGGCAGGCATCGAAAGGCCGACATCGCCCAGAAACTTTTCATGGTCGAACGACAAAGCTTGCCATTGCGCGCGGATTTCATCGGGCAATTCGGTCACGCCGTCGTAAAAGCCGGGCACGGTCACGCGGCCCTGATCGTCATGCAGGCCGCCCAGAATCTTGGTCAGAACCCGGATCGGATTGATCGCCGCGCCGCCATACATGCCCGAATGCAGGTCTTTGTTCGGGCCGGTCACCGTGATTTCCTCGCCCAACAGCCCGCGCAACATGGTGGTGATGGCGGGCACCTTGTCATCAAAGAGGCCGGTATCGCAGATCAGCGCGATGTCCGAGGTCAGTTCGGCCGCGTTTTCCTGCATGAAGGGGATCAGCGAGGGCGAACCGGATTCCTCCTCCCCCTCAAGAAAGATCGTCAGGCGGCAGGGCAGGGCGCCATGCACCGCTTTCCACGCCCGAAGCGCCTCGAGAAAGGTCATCAACTGGCCCTTGTCATCGGCCGCGCCCCGCGCGCGGATCACGCGCAGTACATCGACACCTGGCTTCAGGTTCTGAAGGCCGACAAGAAGGCCATCTTCACCGCCGCGTCGAAAGCCTCGCAGGCGGTGACCTATCTCGCTTCCTTGCAGGGCGCTTAAGCGCCCTGCCC
>JALQUQ010000417.1 GCA_023263735.1 Paracoccaceae bacterium
CGATCTCAACCCGCGGATCGGCCAGCACCGCGTCATAATCGGCCGTCCAGTCGCAGCCCGTCTTTTCCGCCAGCGCCCTGCCCCGCGTCTCGTCCAGATCGCAGATCGAAATCACCTTGAATTGGTCGGGCAATTGCAAAAAGCCATCGCTGTGCTGCCCGCCGATCCCCGCGCCGATGATCGCAACGCCTCTCATTTCGCTTCTGCCTTTGCCTGAGCCTTGATGGCCAATTCCATCACCTTGAACGTATGCGCCTGACCGCAGGCGGTTTCGCTGCGCGCCACGACATCGGCAACCAGCCGCCCGAAATAGGGCAAGGCCATGCCGGTGCAGTCGATGTGGCGGTTTTCGCTGCCATTCACCAGATACAGGTTGTTCGTGCGATGGGGCTGCCCGATATCGGTGTATTTCCGCATTTCGATAAAGCCTTCGGTGCCCTGAATGAACAGGCGGCCATCGCCCCATGTGGGCAGGCCGTTCGGCGTGAACCAATCCACCCGAATATAGCCATGCCCCTCTTTTGACCTCAGCACCATGTCGCCGAAATCCTGAAAGCCCGGATGATCCGGCATCGTGGTGTTTTCCACATGCGCATGGCAGATTTCGGCGTCGGTTGATCCGGTAAAGATCATGAACTGATCAATCTGGTGGCTGCCGATGTCGCACAAGATGCCGCCGTAGCGGTTGCGTTTGAAAAACCACTCGGGCCGCGTCTTCAGGTTTTGCTTGTGCGGGCCCAGACCCACGGTCTGAATCACCCGCCCGATTGCGCCTTGGGTGACAAGGTTTTCGGCCATGGCAACCGCCGGAACCTCGAACCGCTCCGAGAAATTCACGCTCCAGATCCGGCCGGTGGGGCCTGCACCTCCCTGATCGCGGCCAATTGGTCCAATGTGGTGCAGCCGGGCTTGTCCACCATCACATCCTTGCCCGCCTCCATCGCCGCGATGGCCAGCGCCGCGCGATCTTCGGGAACGGCCGAAATCAGCACCATCTGGATCGTCGGGTCTTCGATCACCGCGCGCGCATCCGCGACACGGGTCAGCGTTGGAAAGGTTTCGCGGAATTTGGCTTCGGTCACCGCGGGGCCATCTGTCCACCACGTCTCACAGGAGCACCCTTCTGCTAGCATATTAGTCAACATGCCAAAAATGTGCCCGTGGTCGATGCCAAGCACCCCCAATTTCAACGTCATTCAGATTTGCTCCAGACTTACCCGCGCCCCGGCGCGGCCTGATTGTTCAATAGCGGCGATCAAACGATGCACCTCCAACGCCTTGCGCCCCGTCACCATCGGCGCGCGCCCCTTGGCCAAAGCTTGGGCGAAATCCGCGATGACCGACCGATGCCAATCATGCGTGAACGCCATCGGGTCCGCCCCTGCCCCCGATGTCGCGGCCTGACCCAAGCACTCGCTCCGTCCGTCCTGCCAATCCACCGAAAGCACATTCGATTCCAGCCGAACCGAGGCTTTTGCGAAATGCAGTGTAATCGTTTCCCCACGCCCCGGAAAGCTTGCGGTGCTGGCAAAGAACGATCCCACCGCCCCATTGGCAAAGCGCAGACCGGCGGTCACGAAATCTTCAGCCTCCATGTGGTGAAATTCGGTAGTCGCGCACATCGCCTGCACATCGGTGACCGGGCCGGTCAGCGATAGCATCAGGTCCATGGTATGGATCGCCTGCGAAATCAGAACGCCCCCGCCATCGCGGCCATAGCTGCCCCGCCCCGGCACATCGTAATAGGCCTGCGGTCGCCACCACGGAACCGCCACCTCGGCCGCCCGCAGCGCCCCGAAATCGCCAAGGCGGGCGCGCAACGCGGCCACCACGGGCCGGGCCCGATGCTGCAAGACGATCCCCAGCGGAACGCCCGCCTTTTCGCACAGATCAACCAGATGCGTGGCCCCGGCCAAACTCCGCTCGACCGGTTTTTCCATCAAAATCGCCTTGCCCGCCGCCGCAAGGGGCGCCACCAGATCGGCCCGCGCATTGGGCGGCGTGGTGATGATCGCGAAATCCACCGCCGGATCGGTGGCGATCTGATGCACATCGGCATAGACCCGATCCGTCAGCCCCGCATGTTTGGCAACCCAAAGCTGCCCGGTTTCGGCGCGCGCAGACAAGACACCCGTCAGCCGCATATCGGGCATCAGATCGCGTAGGGCCGCCGCATAGGTGGCCGACACCATCCCCAACCCGATCAACGCAACGCCGGTCATCCCCGCACCAAAGTCAAAGCACGCTCGCCCTGGCCCGCGAACACATGCACCTTGGCCAGATCAAAGGTCACCCCGATTTCCTGCCCCCGCTTCAACGCCACCTGTTGCGGAAGCTGCACGGTCAGATTTTCGCCCGAAGGCAAGGCCCCATAAATATAGGTCACCGCGCCCAATTGTTCAAAGTTCTGCACCTTGGCTTTCAATTCCCCTTCGCCCTCCAGCGAAACGGCAATGGATTCGGGGCGGATGCCAAGGGTCGCGGGTTCCTCGGCCACCAGCTTTTCGCCCAAGCTCAGGTCTATTTTCAGCCCGCAATCCAGCGCCATTTGCCCCGAGGGCGCGATC
>JALQUQ010000418.1 GCA_023263735.1 Paracoccaceae bacterium
CCGACCGCTCCAGAATAGCGCGCGCCAATCGCAGGGCCTCCGCGCCCGACAGCAAAAACCACAGATATTCCCAGTGTCCGCCCCGCTCCAGCCAATACCGATGGGCATGGGGCACCGTGACCAACATGGTCGTGCCGGGCGTCAACCGATGGCGCACCCCGCCGTAATCCAGCCGCCCCTCCCCCAACAGGGTATGTTGCACCACCAGAAACGGCACCGTCCCCCGATTTTGCCCATCCCAGCTGTAAACCTCATTCCGGCGCTGTTCGTACCCCGCCGCCTGCACCCGCACCGACAGCGCCTGCTCCCCTGCCGGTCGGGCAAAGCTGCGAATATCATGACCATGGGCCAAGACGTCAGAAAGCATGAAATTACCCACTCTGGCACAAGTTTTCCCTACACCCATCGCCCCCCGCCCGCTAGCGTTTCCCGCAATCAACCAAAGGATTTCGCCATGCGGTTCAAGCTTTGCATCATCGGCGCGGGCAGCGTCGGCTTCACCAAGAAACTCTGCTCCGACATCCTCAAGGTGCCCGAATTCGAAGACATCGAAATCGCCCTGACCGATATCAACCCGCACAATCTGGATATGGTCGCCCAGATCATCCGCCGCATTGTCGAGGTGAACGGGTTGAAAACCACCGTCACCGCCACCACCGACCGCCGCCGCGCGCTGGAAGGCGCGCGCTATGTGATGAACGTCGTCCGCATCGGCGGGCTCGAGGCGTTTTCCTCCGACATCTCCATCCCGCTGAAATACGGCGTCGATCAATGCGTCGGCGATACGATCTGCGCGGGCGGCATCCTCTATGGCCAGCGCGGCATCTCGGCCATTCTCGACTTCTGCAAAGACATACGTGAGGTCGCCGCCCCCGGCGCGCTCCTCCTCAACTACGCCAACCCCATGGCGATGATGACATGGGCCGCCATCGACCACGGCGGCGTCAACACGGTCGGCCTGTGCCACGGCGTGCAAAACGGCCACCGCCAGATCGCCAATGCGCTCCGCGTCCCGATGGAAGAGGTGGATATCGTCTGTTCGGGCATCAACCACCAAACCTGGTATCTCGACATCCGCCACAACGGCCGCCCGGTCAGCCGCGACGAGCTGACCGCCGCGTTTGAATCCCACCCGGTCTTCAGCCAGCAGGAAAAAGTCCGGATCGATGTGCTGAAACGCTTCGGCTTCTACTCGACCGAATCCAACGGCCACCTGTCGGAATACCTGCCCTGGTACAGAAAGCGCCCCGATCAGATCAACGACTGGATCAGCCTTGACGACTGGATCCACGGCGAAACCGGCGGCTACCTGCGATATACCACCGAAAATCGCAACTGGTTCGAAACCGATTTCCCGGTGTTTCTGGATGAGGCAGGCAAACCGCTGTCGCAATACAACCGCACCGATGAACATGCCTCTCATATCATCGAAGCGCTTGAAACCAACCGCCCCTATCGCGGCCATTTCAACGTGAAAAACGGCGGCACCATCACCAACCTCGCCCCCGATTGCATCATCGAAAGCCCCGGCTATGTCGACCGCTTCGGCATCAACATGGTCGAAGGCGTCACCCTCCCCCTCGCCTGCGCCGCCACCTGCTCGGCCAGCGTCAATGTCCAGCGCATGTCGGTTCAGGCCGCCATCACCGGCGATGTCGAGCTTCTGAAACAAGCCGTCCTGCATGACCCGCTGGTCGGGGCGATCTGCACACCCGAAGAGGTTTGGCAAATGGTCGATGAAATGCTGGTGGCCCAGGCCCAATGGCTGCCGCAATACGCAGGCAGCATCCCCGCAGCGGCCGAACGCCTGAAATCGCCCAAGGTCAAAACCCGCGACTGGTCCGGCGCCGCCCGCCAAACCGTCCGCTCCGTCGATGACCTCCGCGCCGCCAAAGCCGCCAAAGCCAGCGCCTCCCACGGCCTCGGCACCAAAGTCATGGGCTGACCGCCCCAGCCCTCCAAACGGCCAATCCCTTTATCTTGGCCCAAATATCCCCGGGAGGGTCCGGGAGGGCAGGCAGCCCTCCCGGTCGCGCTCAAGGCCACGCCTTGCGGCTTCCCGATCAAAGCCCTATTCCGAACGGGCTCAATGCCCCGAGGATGCCATGACAAACCCGATCGACCCCGTCGCCCTGACCGCCGCCCTGATCCGCTGCAACTCGGTGACCCCGGCCGAAGGCGGGGCGCTAAGCCTCCTCGATGCGCTGCTCACGGACGCAGGCTTCACCTGCACAAGGGTCGACCGCAACGGCATCGCCAATCTCTACGCCCGCTGGGGCGCACGCGGGGCCAACCGCAGCTTTGGCTTCAACGGCCATACCGATGTGGTTCCCGTGGGCGACCTCTCCGCCTGGACCCACGACCCCTTCGGCGCTGAAATCCACGATGGCTGGATGTATGGCCGGGGCGCGACCGACATGAAATCGGGCGTTGCCGCCTTTGCCGCCGCCGCCATCGACTTCACCCGCGAAACCCCGCCCGATGGCGCGATCATCCTTGCCATCACCGGTGACGAAGAAGGCGATGCCCAAGACGGCACCGTGGCCCTTCTCGACTGGATGGC
>JALQUQ010000419.1 GCA_023263735.1 Paracoccaceae bacterium
AGGCACAGGCAGCACGCGCCTGCTGCAGATAGGTATTGCAGCCCTGGAAAAATTCCCGATCGGTCAGCACCGAGAGGCAGGCAGCGCCTGCGCCCACCGCCTCGTCAAAGGCATCGCGAACCAAGGTCGGGCGGCCCTCGGTGCGGGCGCGATAAGGCGCAAGGTCCAGCACCTGCGCCTCGGGCAAGCCCAGATCGATATGGGTGGCCAAAAGCGCCATGCCGCCCGCCGCCAGATGGGACCGCACAACCCCGGCAAACAGGGCCACGCTGGCGGCATCCAAGGAAACGGTCGGTTCGTCCAGCACCCAGATCGGCCGCCCCGTCACCAAAAGCCGCGCCAAACCCGACCGCCGCTTTTGCCCCGCCGACAGGTTGGCCGCGCGCCGATCTTGCAGATCGATCAGGTTCATCGCCTGCAAGGCGGGCTCGATCGTCGCGACGCCATGAATATGGGCCCAGAATTCCAGATTTTCGCGCAGGGTCAGCGTGGCTTTCAGCCCGTCGGCATGGGCCGCATAGGCCAGACTTTCGGGCGGCAGGTTGATCGTTCCGGCCACGGCGGGTTGCAATCCGGCAAGCGTGCGCAACAGCGTTGTCTTGCCGATGCCATTCGGCCCGCGCAACACCACGGCCTGCCCCGCCGTCAACCGCAGGGACAACCCCTCCAGCACCACGACACCCCCGCGGGATACAGCCAGATCTGTGACCAAAAGCTCCATCGTCCCTGCCTATCCGACGAAGCCGAGCAGGGAAAGGGACGGAACGCCGCGCATGACCGAGATCACACCGGAATCAGGGCCGCCGCGATGCGCCGCCCTTCGGACAAAAGCACGTTATAGGTGCGGCAGGCGGCGGGGGAATTCATCACCTCGACGCCGATCCCCACCTCTTCCATCGCCAGACGAAAGGCTTTGGGCGCATGGGCAATATCCTTGCCCATGCCCACGAACAACACATCGATCTTGCCGGCCAAGGCCAGCGGGGCGGCGGTATCGTCAAACCCGCCCCAAGGCCCGGCATCCCACGGCGTGATCAGGCAGGCCCCGCGCAGGACATGCCCGCCCAACCGAAAAAAGCCGGGACCATAACCCTCAATGGGTTGGGCCGTGCCATAGCTGATTTCGGTCAGGCGCATGGGATCACGCGTCGATATTGGCGAAATCGTCGGGCGCCGCCGATTTCTTTTTCTCGCTGCGGTCCAGACCGATCATCAGCACGATGTTCTTGGCCACATAGACCGAGGAATAGGTGCCCAGAACGATCCCGATGGTGATGGCCAGCACGAAACCACGGATCACGTCACCGCCAAAAATCAGCATGGCGATCAGCGCGATCAGCGTGGTGCCCGAGGTCATCAAGGTCCGGCTCAGCGTTTCGTTGACGGTCAGGTTCATCACGTCACGCAGCGGCATGGTTTTGTATTTCATCAGGTTTTCGCGCAGACGGTCGAACACGACCACCGTGTCGTTGATCGAATAACCCAGAATGGTCAGCAGCGCCGCGATGATCGCCAGATCGAACTTGATCTGGAACACCGCAAAGATCCCGATGGTGATGAACACGTCATGCACCAGCGCCGCCACCGCGCCCACCGAATACTGCCATTCGAACCGCAGCCAGATGTAGACAAGGATACAGGCCGTTGCCGCCACCATCGACAAGATCGCCGCCTGAATCAATTCGCCCGAAACCTTGGGCCCAACGGATTCGACCGAGGCGATTTTCAGTTTGTCATCATGGGCTTTCAGGGCCTCTTCGACCTTGGTCACCATTTCGGGGGTGATCGCCTCTGCCCCTTCCAAGGCCGAGATGCGCACCATCGCCACGTGTTGGTCGGCGGCGAATGAGGGGTCAAACACCTCGGTGATGACGACATCCCCGATTTCCAGCCCCGACAAGGCCGAACGGTATCCCGCCACATCGACCGCGGTCGAGGATTCCGTGCGGATCGTGGTGCCGCCCTTGAAGTCGATGCCAAAGTTCAGGCCCATGAAGGCCCAAGCGACAATCGCGATCACCGACAGCAGCACAGACCCGCCAAAGGTCACCCATTGCCAGCGGAAGAAGTCGATGTTGGTCGTTTCGGGAACCAGCCGCAGACGCCATGCCATGGAAATATCCCCTTATACCGTGATCGTCTTCGGACGTTTGCGATTGTACCAGAGTTCGACCATTACCCGCGTCACGAACAGGGCGGTAAAGACCGATGTGATGATGCCGATGCCCAGCGTGATGGCAAAGCCGCGCACGGGCCCTGCCCCGACAAGGAACAGAACGACAGCGGTGATAAAGGTCGTGATGTTGGCGTCGATGATCGCCGACAAAGCCTTTTCATAACCCAGTTCGATGGCGCGGCCCGGTGTTTTCGTGGCGCGCAATTCCTCGCGAATCCGTTCGAACACCAGCACGTTGGCGTCAACCGCCATACCGATGGTCAAGACGATACCCGCGATGCCCGGCAGGGTCAGGGTGCCGCCGATGGTCGACAACGCACCAAAGATCAGCGCCATGTTGATGGCCAAGGCGATATTGGCAAAGAAGCCAAAA
>JALQUQ010000041.1 GCA_023263735.1 Paracoccaceae bacterium
AAACGGCTGCCTTCGGCGGGGGCCAGGGATGCATCATCCTGACCCGCATCGGAGGCAGCCGGAACCAGACCTTCGGGGCGCAGGCGCGGGCGGGCGCCTTTCAACTCGGGCAGCGCGTCAAAGGTATCGGCGGGCAAAAGTTCGTCGGTCGCGGTGGCCACCGAGGCCGGAGCCGCAGCCGGTGCAGCCGTCGGATTGGCCGCCAGCGCGGCCGCCGTCACCGCATCCGGGCGCGGTTGCGGAACCCGCGCGGGTTTGCCCGCAAACAGCGCAACGCCCTCGGGCGTCACAATCCCCTCGGGCGTTGGGATGATGTTGCCGTCGGCGTCAAATTTGTAAACCGTGCCAAAGGGCGGCGGCGGCATAGTTGCCGCAGGCGGAGCGTCCAGCGAGCCCGCAGGCTTTGACACCACGACCGGATCGCTCAGGCTGGGGGGCAAATCCATCGCCGACAGAAAGATCTCATCCTGATCAACGGCAGAGGGGCGCGACGGTGCCGCCTCGGCCACGATGCCGGTGTCGGGTGCAGGGCCCGCGGCAACCTCTTGGGCGGGGGCCGCAACGGCCGGATCGGCCGGGGCCACGGTTTCTTCGGCCGCAGGGGCCACCTGGGCCGGTTCTGCCGCGGCCAATGCGGTTTCGGTGTCAACGCCCGACGGCGCCACCACATCCCCCGCATCGGCCAGATCGGCGGCGGCTTCGGCCTCATCGCTGGCAATCTGACCCGCGCTTTGTTCAATCGCGGCGGTTTGGGTGTCAGACGCGCTGCCCCCGCCGGTCAAAACATAGGAGGACCAAGCGGCAACCACGGCCAGCGCCAGCAAAAGCAGGCCGGTCAGGATCAGGCCCATATACTTGGGCTTGCCGCCCACCTGCGCCCGACGCGCGCCCAAACCTTTGGCCAAGGCATCGGGTTCCACGGGCGGCTTGGCGGATTTGCCCAAGGGCGTGATCTTGGCCGAGGCCAGCGTTTTGCCCAAGGCGGCAGGTTTCGAAAAACCGGCCTCTTCTGAGGATGCCGCATTGGCCTTCAACGCCTCGCGGGCGGCGGTCAGGGAAATTGGCGCGGTCACGGCGGGCGAAGTGGCGACCGGTTCAATGGGCGCGGGTTCAGCCACAACCGGCGGTTCCCCGACCTCGGGCGTGTCGGCGGGCTTTGCCTTGGCCGATTTTCCGGCCCCCGAGCCGGGCGACACCAAGGTGCCCAGCGATTTCAGGCCCTTGCTTGCCTTCCCCATCACCCCGACCGGGCCCACAGGCGGATCGCCCGGCAGCCGCGGTGGCGTTGGAACCGGATCATCATAGCTGAACTTGGCAACTTTGGGCGTCGGCGGCCGTTCGGCGGCGGGTGCCTTGACGGACGGCCGCGCCGTGACGGGCGGCGGCACGCGCTTGCCGGTTTCAGCGGTCTGATCACGGGCGATGCGCAACCGGGGGTCAGCCACGGCCCCTTTGCTGGCATCGGCGTTGCGACGGCTGGCAAAGGCGGCCAGAATGGCCTGTGCCGGTGCCGGAGGCAGATCGGAATCGTCGATATCCGGCACGTTCAGGGCGACCGGTGGGGCCGCCAGCGGGGCCGCCGATTTCAATGCCGCGCGACGCAGGCTTTCCGACATCGTGCTCGGGCGAACCTGCTCTTCGTCTTCGACGTCAAGCGCCATCGGCGCCTCATCCGTCACCGACAGCTTTGGCTCTCCCATTTTGGGGGCGGGCGGCAGGTCATCCAGTTTGAACACGGCCTGCGGCGGCTCATCGGTGCGTTCTGCCATGGACGAAGGGGCAGGTTCTGGCTCCGTCTCCGGTACGGTCTCGGAGATGGGGGCCGCCACTTCGACGGGAGCCCCTTCGGCCACAACCTCGGTCGCCGGTTCGGGCACAGGCTCTGGCTCCGCTGCCGGTTCCGCCACCTCGGCCACCACGGGCTCTGGCGCGATTACGGGTTCGGGCGTGGCTTCGGCAACCGGTTCCGGGGCTTCGTCAACCGGGGCTTCGTCTGCCAGAGCGGGGGCCTCAACCTCGGCCACCGGCTCGGGCAGCGACGCCTCTTCGGGCATCTTCCGCTGCGGAGCGGGCAAAATCTCGGTCACATCGGTATCGGCCTGAACCGATTTGCCCTTTGGCAAAAAGTCTTTTGCCACCGAGGACGGGCCAAAGAACGGATCACGATCAAACCCGACGGGGGCAATCGTGCCGAACGACAGCGGGTTCAGCTTGTGCTCGGTCGCAAAAGCCTCTGCCTCGTCCAGGGTTTCCTTGGCCACGACCGCCACCTCGACCGACGGGGCCTTGCCGGACCAGTCAAAGACCAGATCGGCCACGTCATAGGGCGTGTGTCACTCAAGGGCGGCCGCAATCTCGTTGCGGACCATGTCCTTGTCGGTCGCGGTCACCTCGACCGTCATTCGCAGGATCTGCGATGGCGGGATCAGCAGTTTGGAGGCAAATCCCTTGGGAGAGATTTCCAAAGCCGTCGATCGCAGATAGGCCAAAGACTCTGCAAAGTCGGGCTCTGCAAAATGGGCCTGACCCACTTCGATCCATCCCCGACCGGAACGGTGGAGAAGGACGACAGCGTCATCGGTGAAGTTTAGCGCAAAACTTGGTTTCATATGGGGCGTCTAGCATGAAGGATGCCACAGCGGAAATCACACCCTATGGCCGAGAACTTCCTACAGCAGCTTTCCGCCGAATAAAAGAAAAAGCCCAAAGCTCGGCCATTTCTGACCAAGGATTTGGGTTCGGCCCGCGTTACAAGATCGAAAAGTTCAATTTTGCCCTTAAGGAGGTCATTATGAAACGTGTTCTTGGCTCTGTTCTGGCATTGGGTCTGGCGATGGGGGCGGGCGGTGCGGCCTTTGCCCAGCAGATGCAAGCCCCGGCCACCATCACCGTCACGGGTGAGGGAATTGTGGCCGGTATTCCGGATCAGGCCCTGTTGACCTTGGGCGTCACCATGCGCGCCGAAACGGCGGCGCAGGCCATGGCCGCCAATTCCGACGCGCAGGCCAAGGTCATTGCCCGGCTTTTGGCGGCGGGGGTGGCCGAGCGTGACATTCAGACCTCGAATCTTAGCCTCAACCCGGATTGGCGCAGCCGCGATGGCAGCTCGGCCGCCGAAATCATGGGATTCGTGGCCGACAATCAGGTGACGGTTCGGGTGCGTGATCTGACGATTCTGGGCGCGGTGCTGGATGCCGCCATTCAGGATGGGGCCAATACGCTGAACGGTCTGAGCTTTGGTTTGTCGGAACCCCGCCCCGCCATGGACAAGGCAAGGGTTGAGGCTGTTGCCGATGCCAAGGCGCGCGCGACCTTGCTTGCGACGGCGGCCGGGGTGACTTTGGGAAAGATCGTCACGCTTTCGGAATCGGGCGGTTATGTGCAGCCCGCGCCGATGTTCAAGGCCGATTTCGCCGCCGCAGCGCCCGTGCCGGTTCAGGCGGGCGAGGTTGCGACCACGGCTTCGGTGACCATCGTTTACGAAATCATCCAGTAAACGGAAAAGGGCGGGCCAAATGCCCGCCCTTGCCCAGATTTTGGCCCTTTGGTCAGGCGTGCGCTTTGTCCAGCGCCTGATCCAGATCGGCGATGATATCGGCCACATCTTCGATCCCGATCGACACGCGCACCACATTCGGGGCCGCGCCAGCCTTGATCTGCTGTTCGGGCGTCAATTGGCGGTGGGTGGTCGAGGCCGAATGGATGATCAGGCTGCGGGTATCGCCAAGGTTGGCCACATGGCTGAACAGTTTGACGTTGTCGATCAGCTTGACGCAGGCCTCATACCCGCCTTTCAGCGCAAAGGTGAACAGCGCGCCAGCGCCCTTGGGGCAAATGCTGGCGACGCGCCCATGATAGGGGCTGCTGTCCAACCCGGCATAGGTGACGTGATCGATCCGGGGATCGGCCTCCAGCCATTTGGCCACGGCCATTGCGTTTTCGACATGGCGCTGCATGCGCAGGCTCAGCGTTTCGATGCCCATCAGGGTGTAATGGGCACCTTGCGGGTTCATCGTCATGCCCAGATCGCGCAGACCCACGGCAATCGAATGGAAGGTGAACGCCATCGACCCAAGCGCAGGATGGAACGCCAAGCCGTGATAGGCGGGCTCGGGCTCTGACAAGGAGGGGAATTTCCCGCTGGCCGACCAGTCGAATTTGCCCGAATCGACGACGACCCCGCCGGTCACCGTGCCGTTGCCGGTCAGGTATTTGGTGGCCGAATGCACGACCAGCGTCGCGCCATGCTTGATCGGGTTGCACAGATAGGGGCTGGCCGTGGTGTTATCGACGATCAGCGGCAGGCCCACCTTGTTTGCGATGCCCGCAACAGCATCCAGATCGGTGATATAGCCGCCGGGGTTCGCGATGGATTCGCAAAAGATTGCCCGGGTGTTGTCGTCAATGGCCGCCTCAAGCGCGGCAAGATCGTCGAAATCGACGAATTTGGCCGACCAGCCAAAGCGTTTGATCGTCTGGCTGAACTGGGTCATCGTGCCGCCGTAGAGACGGGTCGAGGCGACGACATTGCAGCCCGGCCCCATCAGCGGGAACAGGGCCATGATCTGCGCCGCATGTCCCGAAGAACAGCAAATCGCCCCTGCGCCGCCTTCCAACGCGCAGACGCGGTTGGCCAAGGCCGACACGGTCGGGTTGGTCAGGCGCGAATAGATATAGCCCACTTCCTGCAAGTTGAACAATTTGGCCGCGTGATCGGCATCGCGGAACACATAGGCCGTGGTCTGGTAGATCGGAACTTGCCGCGCGCCTGTCGCAGGGTCGGGAGCGGTCCCTGCGTGAATGGCCAGCGTGTCAAATCCATAAGTTGCTTCGGTCATCGTCCACTCCGCTTTCAAAAATCTGGACCACCCTAGGATCGCGAACGACGATCAGCAAGAAAATTGGCATTGCGGGCAAAAGTCTCGGGGTTACTCTGGGTCGGTCCTGACAGGAGATGACGATGCTGACCCCCTTTCATCTGGCAATCCATGTGCGCGATCTGGACGAGGCCCGCCGGTTCTATGGCGAGGTCTTGGGCTGTGCCGAGGGGCGGTCTGCCCCGAGTTGGGTCGATTTTTCCTTCTTTGGCCATCAACTGAGCCTGCATTTGGGGCAGCCGTTCGAAAATGCGCCGACGGGCAAGGTGGGGGACAAGATGGTGCCGATGCCCCATTTCGGGGTCGTGCTGAAACTTGACGCTTGGCAAGCGCTGGCCGAACGGCTCCGCTTGGCGGGGGTGGCGTTCGTCTTGCCGCCCTCGGTTCGGTTTCAAGGGGAGCCGGGCGAGCAGTGGACCATGTTCTTTCGCGACCCCAGCGGCAATCCGATTGAAATCAAGGGCTTTCCGACCGAAGAGGGCATCTTTGCCCATTAGGGGCGGGTGCGATTGCGGCGCGCGGTTCTAGCGCAGCCACAGCCCTTCGCGTTTCAGGCGGTTTCGGATCACTTGTTCGCGGCGCGGCAAATCCGATCGGTCAAACATCGCGCGGGCTTTGCGGCCCTGATTTTGATAGACCAGCGTCTTGATCGGCGCATAGTCCCGCAACACCCGCCGCTGTGGCTGGGCCGAGGCCGCCTCTTCGAGCACCTGAACCACCCGATCAGATTCGCGGGCATACAGCAGGGGCAGCGTGCGCCAATGGCAGGTCACATCCCCGTCAAACCCGGCCAACTCGGGCCCCGGTCGCCCGCCGCCAAGGGCATGAATGACCAAGGGCAGGGCGATCTGGTCCAGCCAAGGGTCCAAGGGTTGCAAGATCAGTTCGGGCGGGGTGTTGTCGCGAATATCGACGGCAAACTTTTGAAAGAGGTCGTGAAAGACCTTGGGCGAGCGGTGGAAAAACCAGCCCGCGTTGAAATACAGATACCGTTGCCAATATTCGTCGGGCTGCGACAGGTCGAGCGACGCGGCATAGTCCAGCCCAAACCGATCAAAGAGCGATTTCCAGATTTGCCCGTATCCGGGGCCATAAAGTTCGAGCTGGGGCCATGTCCCTTCGCGCCGCATGCTGGCCGAAGGGCGGTCAAAATCGATGTTCAGGGCCGAGAGTTTGCCCGTGACCAGCGTGTCGCTATCCAGAAACAGGAACGGCGCATCGGGCAGGGCGGCCAAAGCCTCGATCTTGTTGCCATAGGGGTAGGACTGGCCGAAATGCCGGTTTTCAAACGGCAAGATCGTGGCGCCAAGATCGCTCAACACACTCCGCGCGGCGGCATCCATCGTTGGATCGGTCTTCCACAACGGGCCGGGTTGGGGTTCGCAGATAAAGAGTTGACCTGAAAAATCCGGGTCATTGGCCCGCAGCGATGCCGCCAAAAGCACGGCTTCGTATTGAAGACGGCCCTTTTGGCCGATCGCCATGATATTGAAGGCTTGTTGAGACGGGGGTGGCTGCGTCATTCTGCGATCATCGTTCATTTGATCCAAGACTACTGGAATTCTTCGCGGAAAAAAGGAGATTGCCGATGAAATTTGGAAGTGCTGCCGTCTGGCTGGCCTGTGTTGCGGGCGCAAGCGCGGCCCATGCCCAAGGTTTCACCACCGCCGCCGAGGTCAAGCCGATCTTGCAGGCGACCAAATCGGGCTGGGTGGCGCTGCGCGATTATGATGGCAATGATCTGCTTTACTTTACCGCCCTTGAAAGCTGGCGGTGCGGATTGAACGAGGTACGGTTTGCGATGAATGCGCCCGAGGCGACGCAGGTCTGGGAGATGGAGCCCTGCTATTACGAAACCTCGCAGCCCAATGCGATCAAGATGGAAGATCGCTTGCCCTATATCGTGGTGCCCTCGGGCTTTGTTCAGTCGGTGGTCGTGACCATCACTTATGACGATGGCACCTCGGACACGGCTGAATATGAGCGTGGCCAGATTCTGATGCCCTGAACCCAAGCCCGCGCGCGCAAGCCTTTCCATCCAAAGGCTGCGCGCGTATAAGGCCCCAACTGATGAAGGGAAGGCCATGCGTACCGCTGAAATCACCCGCAACACCTCTGAAACAAAGATCAATCTGCGCGTCAATCTGGACGGAACCGGCCAGTACGACAACAACACGGGCGTCGGTTTCTTTGATCACATGCTGGATCAGCTTTCGCGCCACTCCTTGATCGACATCGCCGTCAACGCCGATGGCGATCTGCATATCGACGATCATCACACCGTCGAGGATGTGGGGATCGCCCTTGGGCAGGCAATCGCCAAGGCCTTGGGCGACAAAAAGGGCATCCGGCGGTATGGCCATTTCAACCTTGCGATGGATGACACGCAGGTGGGCGCGGCCCTTGATCTGTCGGCGCGGCCCTTTCTGGTGTGCAACCTGCCCTTTCCGACCCAAAAGATCGGCACCTTTGACACCGAACTGGTCCGCGAATTCTTTCAGGCGCTGGCCACACATGGCGGGATCACCCTGCATATCGATCTGATCCACGGCATCAACAGCCACCATATCGCCGAAGCGGCGTTCAAATCGGTGGCGCGCGCCTTGCGGATGGCGGTAGAGCCTGATCCGCGCATGGCGGGCGTTCTGCCCTCGACCAAGGGCGCGCTTTGATGCTGACGGTTCTGGTCGATTACGACGCGGGCAATCTGCATTCCGCGGCCAAGGCGTTTGAACGGATGGCGGCAGAAACCGGGGCGGGGCAGGTGCTTGTCACGTCAGACCCCAAGGATGTGGCCCGGGCAGACCGCATCGTCCTTCCCGGCGATGGCGCCTTTCCCGCCTGCCGCGAGGCGCTTGGCGCGATTGACGGTCTTTACGAAGAGATCGCGGCCGCCGTACTGACCAAGGGCCGCCCGTTTCTGGGCATCTGTGTCGGCATGCAGATGTTGGCCAGTTGGGGCCGCGAATATCGCGATGTCGCCGGATTCGACTGGATCGGGGGTGAGGTCGTGCCGATCACCCCGGCCAACCCGTCGTTGAAAGTGCCGCATATGGGCTGGAATGATCTGGTCGTGGAACAGGCGCATCCGGTTCTGGCGGGCGTGGCCACCGGCGATCACGCCTATTTCGTGCATTCCTACCATTTCAAGGTGGCAAACCCCGCCCATCGGCTGGCCCATGTCGATTATGCGGGCGATATCACGGCGATCGTCGGGCGCGACAATATCGTCGGCACCCAGTTCCACCCGGAAAAATCGCAAGCGGTCGGCCTGCGGCTGATCGCCAATTTCCTGAAATGGGCCCCCTAGGGGCGCGCGCCGCAGCGTTTGCAGGCCCGAAACCCATGGGTTTCGGCCTCTTCCGGCCCGGATAAAAGGCAGGCATTCTCGCGCTTTGGCGGGCGCGACGGGCATCCAAAGCGGCAATAAATCCCGGTTGTGATAACGCCGTAAATCCCCGCCCCGGGCCGACGCGCAATCAGATCCGCCCATTCCCCATCGGTCAACGCATGCAGCGTCATGCCCGCCTCCTGTTGATCGCGGCCAATCCCATCAGGATCAGGGCAAACCCGGCCCAATGGTGCAGCGCCATCCGTTCGTGCAAAAAGAGAGCCCCCAACGCGGTCGCGGTGATCGGCACCAGAAAGGTGACAACCGAAGTCCGCGTCGGCCCGACCCGACCCAGCAGCCAGAAATAGATCACAAGGGCAATCACGGTTGAAAAGAGCGCAAGAACCGTCACCGCGACCCAAGCCTCAATCGGCGGCGGCGCCATGGCCCAAGGCCGCTCTGTGATCAGGACCAAGGGCAACAGCAACAGCGTCGCCCCAAACACCTGCCCGAAAGCGATGGTTTGCGGCTCGATCCCGCGCCGCGACAGCCGCCGCCCCCAGACAATGGCCAGCCCGTAGGAAAGTGCCGCCCCCAGACACAGGGCCATCGCCCCGGCCTCGCCCTGCAAGGGCGCGCCCGACATCATGACCAGCACCCCCACCACCCCCAGCCCCAGCCCCAAGGATTTGGCCCGGGTGATCTTGTCATCGGGGGTCAGCACATGGGCCACCACCATGGTGAACAGCGGCGTCGTCGCATTCAGCACCGAGGCAAGTCCCCCCGAAATCTGCCCCTGTGCGGTGGTCAACAGGCCAAAGGGCAGGGCACCGTTCAAAAACCCCATCACCAGCAACGGCAGCGCAGCCTCCCGGCGAAAAAGCCAGCCCCGCCGCAGCAGCAGATAGCCCCCCAAGGCCAGCGCCGACACCGCCACCCGCACAAAGACCAAGGTGAGGGGCAAGAACCCGATCAACCCGACCTCGATCAACGGAAACGATCCGCCCCACAGCAAAGAAAGCGTCACCAACGCCAGCCAATCCTTGTGGGTCATCGGGTCCTCCTGTGATGATGCCCCGATCCTGCCCGATCTGCGCCAGCCCCCGCGACCCGATCCTTGCTTATTTCAGCCGCGTCCAGGTCTGCTTCTTGCACAAAAGCCCGCCCGCCACGCAGCCCGACAGCTTCATCTTGTCGCCGTTCAACTGGATCTTGCCGAAATAGACCTTGTCATTGGCGGGCCGCCAGACCTCGCCCTCATAGGCGCCGCTTCCCAAAGCCTCCATGTCGATGACGATCTGCTTGCCCAGATTTTCCGAGCGATATTCTTGCCCGTCCTTGAAGGTCCGCGCGATCACCCCGCAGAATTTCGCACCACATGGGGCCATTTTGACATGGGCAAAAGCCCCGTCATCCTCCTGCGTCTGCCACATCCCCTCCACCGGATCGGCCCCCGCCGCCCCCGCCGCAAAGGCCAGAACCACCGCCAGAATCATCCGCTTCATGCTTGGGTCTCCTCCCCGATTTCCCGCCGATGCTGGTCTGCCCCGCCCCGCCAATCAAGCATGACGTGAGGTCGCGAAGAGGCTTCCAATCGCGCGCCCGACATGCGACATGGGGCCAAAGTCGAAAGGTGCATGATGATCCTTTATCCCGCAATCGACCTCAAGGATGGCCAGTGCGTGCGCCTCCTGCGGGGCGAAATGTCCGAAGCCACCGTCTTTGGCGATGATCCCGCCGCACAGGCCGCCAAATTTCAGGCGGCGGGCTGCGAATGGCTCCATCTGGTCGATCTGAACGGCGCCTTCGCCGGTCAGCCGGTCAATGCCGCCGCGGTCGAGGCGATCCTCGCCCGCTGCACGGTGCCGGCGCAGCTGGGTGGCGGCATCCGCGACATGGCGACGATCGAGATGTGGCTGTCGCGCGGCCTCGCCCGCGTGATCCTCGGAACGGTCGCCGTGGAAAATCCGGCCCTCGTGCGCGAGGCGGCCCGGGCCTTCCCCGGCAAGATCGCGGTCGGCATCGATGCCCGCAAAGGCTTTGTCGCCACGCGGGGCTGGGCCGAGGAAACCACCGTTCAGGCCACCGATCTGGCCCAAAGCTTTCAGGATGCCGGTGTCGCCGCCCTCATCTACACCGACATCGACCGCGATGGCGCGATGCAGGGCCCGAACATCGAGGCCACCGCCGCCTTGGCCCGCGCGGTCACGATCCCGGTGATCGCCTCGGGCGGTGTCAGCCGGATGGAGGACCTGATCGCCCTGCGCGACACCGGCGTCATCGCTGGCGCCATCTCGGGTCGCGCGCTCTATGACGGGGCCATCGATCTGACAACCGCCTTGAAATCCTTGCGCGCCTGATCCTTTATCTTGGCGAAAATATCCTGGGGGTCAGGGGGCAAAGCCCCCTGCCTCCGCCCCTCCCGTCCCTCACAGGTCCCGCCATGCTCAAGACCCGCATCATTCCCTGCCTCGACGTGGCCGATGGCCGGGTCGTCAAGGGCGTCAATTTCGTCAATCTGATCGATGCGGGCGACCCGGTTCAGGCGGCGCGGGCCTATGATGCGGCCGGGGCGGATGAGCTCTGCTTTCTCGACATCCACGCCACCCATGAAAATCGGGGCACGATGTTCGATCTGGTGACGCGCACGGCCGAACATTGCTTCATGCCGCTGACGGTCGGCGGCGGGGTCCGCACGGTTGAAGATGTGCGCGCCCTGCTTCTGGCCGGGGCCGACAAGGTGTCGTTCAACTCTGCCGCCGTGGCCGACCCGGATGTGGTGGCGCGGGCGGCGGATCGGTTTGGCAGCCAATGCATCGTGGTGGCAATCGATGCCAAGACGGTTTCGCCCGGCAAGTGGGAGATTTTCACCCATGGCGGGCGCAAATCCACGGGCATCGATGCGGTTGAATTTGCCCGCACGGTCGCGGCCAAGGGGGCGGGCGAGATCCTGCTCACTTCGATGGACCGGGATGGCACCAAGGGCGGCTATAACCTGCCCTTGACCCGCGCGATTTCCGATGCGGTGCCGATCCCGGTGATCGCCTCGGGCGGGGTGGGCACGCTTGACCATCTGGTCGAGGGCGTGACCAAGGGCGGCTCTTGCTTCCTGCTATGGGCTTGCACAAACGAAATTTTATTTTTTACTTTGTAATTCAAAGTTCTTTTTAAATTTATTCTTATGATTATAACGTTTACGGCCAAAGGCTTACTGGACTGGGTATTGGTAGTGGTTTTTGGATTGCTTGGGGTGATGAACCTGATATGGATTCATGTGGTGCCAGGGGTTTTCTATTTGTTAATTTCCATCCTTTATGTGCCACCAGTTGTGGGCTTGTTGGAAGTGCTGGTGGGTTTTAAGATTCCGTATGGGGTTCGGATAGCAGGGGCTGTTGTGTTGTTATGGGCGACACTTGCGGTAGGGGATTTGGCGGAATTGTTTGGCTTATAGGTGGTTTTGGAAACACATTTGATCACATACTTAAACTATATCGCTTGCTATGGCTTACACGCTAAAAAATTCATCCGGATTCTTTTATTTTTTACCGCTATTGCTATTGGTTCCATTGGTTGCCATGCAATTTACGGCGGAGGTTAACTGGTCGGTTTTTGATTTTTTGATCATGGGGGTGCTGTTATTTGCGTTGGGAATTTCGATAGAATATGCCAGGCGGCGCGTCAAGGTAGTGGAGAACCGCATAGCCATTATTTTTTTTCTCGTACTGTTGTTCCTGCTAATCTGGGCGGAACTGGCAGTAGGCGTATTCGGGACGGTATTTGCGGGTAGCTGATCAGGGTCGAACCTCCCTTTTCCATTCCTCGATAGACCTTTCATTCATTCTTACAAATTCGTCTTTGCCTTCGCGGTTTGCCAGAAAAGCAGATTGTCTGGCGAGGGCTATGGCTTTGGCATAATTGCCCAGCCCTGCTTCTACCAGCGCCCAAACCCGATGAATATAGTATTTGTCAGGGGCCAGTTCGTTGGCTTTCGCCAAGTAGTCGCTCGCTTGCTCGTATTGGATACCTGATTCCTGCAGATAGCGTCCGGATTGGTAGTAGGTATCGGCAGTAGGATTATTTTTAATTTGCCGGTTGATTTCCTCCATCATGATTGCCTGGGTGTTGAAGGTCAGCGGAATAGAAGCTCGGGTATTTTCCCAGGTGATTACCAATTGAGCACTATCAAAAGAAATGTGTTCGAACCCTATGGAAAAGTCTTCGACAAAAACGACGTTTGTGTCCGGGATGATGTTTATCCGGAGTGCATCTTCTTCGGGGCGGTAATTGTTGCGACCATCTCCCCAGTGCGTCAGGTTGTTGTGGAAAATGACGATCCATTGATCGGGATAGGGTATGGCATAAAAAGCATAGGTTCCCTGGGGGAGCGCTTTACCGAGCACCTGAACAGGATCCGAGAAAGTAATTTTTGTGGATTCGTTAGCACCGAGTCGCCATATCCTACCGTAAGGAACCAATGAACCGAAGATTTTTCTTCCCCTCGCCGCCGGGCGGTGATAGGATAAAGTGACCTCACTTAGCCCTATAGCCTGTTGAATTTTTATAGGAGGGCTGATCAGCGGATACCTGATTTGGCCGTTGGCAAAAGGGATACAAGTGACAATAACCAAAGTAACCAGTATCCAAGGCAAGTTGAATGCTGCTCGATTTCTATGCTGCATGTGTGGTAGTAATAGGACATTAAAAATGGTAACGCAAAAGGCAAGGTAATTTACAATTTTTCTTTTGTAGTGCAAAAGAACCAATTGTTAAACGTCTTCCAACTGGCGCTCGTCTCTCTGATATCCTTATAAGGTGGATCTTTTTTTGAGGGTAAAAATGTTCCAAAAAATTGATTATCAAATTTTTAAAACACAGGTGCAAGGCACCTTAAGGTACCTTGCACCTGATATACCCCTATTAATACCCCAGCATTCAAAAAGGTAACTCC
>JALQUQ010000420.1:0-255 GCA_023263735.1 Paracoccaceae bacterium
CTGAACGGCGCGCGGATCGACGAAAAGGTGCTGGCCCGCGACCGCGGCCAAAGCGTCTTTCGCATGGAATTCATCGAGTTTTCCCGCCGCCTGATCTCGCAAAACCGCATCGACAGCGGGCGGGCCATGGCCAAGAAATATTCCGCCGCCTTTGACCGGGCGGCCACGGAATTCGGCGTGCCACGCGGCATCCTTTTGGCCTTTTGGGCGTTCGAAACCGATTACGGGCAGGTTCAGGGCGATTTCAACACGCGC
>JALQUQ010000420.1:265-2549 GCA_023263735.1 Paracoccaceae bacterium
GGACTTCCCCGTTGACACCTTGGGCGCCTGGGCGGGCGAGGTCGGGATGGTGCAGATGCTGCCCGCCGATATTCTGGAACGCGGCGTGGATGGCGACGGCGACGGGCATGTGTCGCTGAAAACCTCGGCCCCGGATGCGCTGTTATCGGGTGCCCGGTTGTTGCAGCACCATGGCTGGCGGGCCGGCGAGCCTTGGCTCGTTGAGGTGAAGGTGCCCAAGCAGATGGACTGGGCCCTGTCGGGGGTGGATCAGTTTCGACCGGTTGGCGAGTGGCAGGCGATGGGCGTGACCCCTCGGGGGGAGACCCTGCCCAAGGGCGAGGCCGCGTTGATCCTGCCACAGGGGCGCAAGGGGCCCGCCTTTCTGGCCTATCCCAATTTCTCGACCCTGTTCGAGTGGAACCAAAGCTTCACCTATGTTCTGACCGCCGCCTATTTCGCGACGCGGCTCGAAGGGGCCCCACCCTATGACGCGGGCACGCCCGAACCGGGGCTGGAGGTCGAAGAGATGAAAGCGCTGCAGGAAAAGCTGCTGGCGCGCGGTTATGACGTGGGCAAGATCGACGGCATTCTGGGCGCGGGTACGCGCAAGGCGGTGCAGGCCGAACAGATGCGGCTGGGGTTGCCCGCCGATGCCTGGCCAACGCGGGCGCTGCTTGATGCGCTCTGATCCGGTCATGTTGCCCGAATTGATGGCGGCCCTTCCCCATGTGCTGGCCGCGCCCCGAACCGATGCCCCCATCGGATCGCTGTGCTTTCGCCCCGGGTTCAACGCGCGCAGCTTTCCAACCGAGTTGACGCTGACCCGGGATCAAGGGGTGCCGGGCGAACGCTGGCTGACCGCACCTTGGCTGCGGCTTGACGATGGCCGTCCGCATCCGGGCATTCAGGTGTCCATCCTGCCGCAGAGGGTGATGGATCTGGTCTGGCGCGACCGCGAAGGCACGCCCCACCCCGGCGACACAATCGTGGCCGATCTGAACACATCCGAAGAAAACCTGCCCGAGGGCACCCGCATCAAGGCCGGAACGGCCGTGTTGCGGGTGTCTTCGGTGTTCAACGATGGCTGCGTGAAATGGCGCGCACGCTATGGTGAGGCCGCGAAACAATGGATCACCATGGCAGATCATCCACGGCTGCGGTTGCGGGGCATCCTGTGCTCGGTCGAGGTGGACGGGGTGATCCGCCTGACCGACCGGCTGCAGGTCTTGTGACCAACGCGACGGCGGGGCGAGGCAAATTTTTTAGATAAAAAATTTGCGGCGCGCGTCGGCGACCCGGGGAGTTTCCCCGGGGGGGCTGGGCTACATCCCTTCGCCGGGGGCGCGCTGCTGTTTGCGCCAGCGGATGCAGGTGGCCACGGCCTTTTCCGCCATGGCGGCCCATTCTGGCAAGCGCTTGGCATCGCCCAAGGGCAAGGTCATGCGCAAACGGGTTTCGCCCCGATAGAGATCCATCGGCGCAGTCGAATGTTCGGCATTCCACGCGTCAAGCTGGGCCTCGGACGCCCGAACCGGCCATTGCAGCGCCAACTCCCAGCCCTCTGCCACAGGCGTCGCCGTGAATTCGATCGAGGAGGACCACAGCCGCGCATGCAAGATCTCGCCTTCGGCTTCGACGGCCAGAAAACCCGCCTGTTTCAAGTCTTCAATCATGCGACCAGAGCCTCGGCCTTTTTCAAATCTACGCTGACCAGCTGGCTAACGCCTTGTTCCTGCATTGTCACGCCAAACAAGCGGTCCATCCGCGCCATGGTCACCGCGTGGTGGGTGATGATCAGAAAGCGCGTTTCGGTGCGGCGGGTCATTTCATCCAAAAGGTCACAAAAGCGGGTGACATTGGCATCATCCAAGGGCGCATCCACCTCGTCCAGCACGCAGATCGGGGCGGGGTTGACCAAGAACACCCCAAAGATCAGCGCCAGCGCGGTCAGGGTCTGTTCCCCACCAGACAAGAGAGAGAGGGTCGAGAGTTTCTTTCCCGGCGGTTGGCACATGATCTCCAGACCAGCCTCAAGCGGATCATCGGATTCGACCAACACCAGCCGCGCCTCACCCCCTCCGAACAGATGGGTGAACAGCACGCCGAAATTGGCATTGACCTGCTCAAAGGCGGTCAACAGACGTTCGCGCCCCTCGCGGTTCAGGCCAGCGATGCCCTGGTGCCCCAGCCAAGAAGCCAGCACCCGATTACTTCCTCTGATTGTTCCTTTCTTCTCTTTAAACATTTGCATCCATGCCGAATTATTTTGAATATTGCAACTCGGGGTTTTGGGGTTTTGGGG
>JALQUQ010000421.1 GCA_023263735.1 Paracoccaceae bacterium
CAGAAATGGCCGAAAAGATGCGGGTGTACGGCGAAAGCTACCCGATTGACGAAGATTTCCTGGCCGCCCTTGCCCATATGCCCAACGCCAGCGGCATCGCCATGGGCTTTGACCGGCTGGTCATGCTCGCCACCGGCGCGCCCCGGCTGGATGATGTGATCTGGGTGCCCGTCGCGCCGGTTTAAGCGGGCATCTCTGGCCGGAATTCGGAAACCGGCCCGACAAATCTCAGACACACGGGCGCAAAGACGACCACGTGCGAAAGATCAGGTCGCGAGCGCGAGGAATAAAGCATCGCCTGCGCTCCTGCCTGTCGCGCCCGATCCGAAAAGGCCCAAGTGGGCGATGGCTCTCCTTTGGCTCGATCATCCTGCCAAACGACCGAAGCCGCCCGGTCCCCGCGCACATCCATAACGCGATCCGCCCTCAGCCACATGGGGAACATCAGTCGCGGCACCCCGTCGCTCAGATAGCGCTTGATTGCCACCGCCGCCCCCTCTGCCGTCAGCGAGGCATAGGCGGCGACCTGCCCGGAATGGTGGAACCTCCCCACGGGCGCACCAGAAGGAGCCGCAGGCGTAGAGATCAGCGTTTTCACCAGAATGCGCCACACGGGGCCGTCGAACTGTATTAGGGAAACCATAGTTCACGGCTCTTATTCAACCCGATCAAACACAGCGGGCGGCCCGATGCCAAGGGTGCGGTTCAGCCCCTAGCCGAACACCCTACACTGCCCCGATCCCGCGCAAAACGATGGTGCGGATCGAATTCTTGACCTCTTCCCATTGCCGGTCATCCAGCGGCTTGCCGCTGTTCAGCGTTTCGACCTGATGGCCAAAGTCGGCGTAATGCTGGGTTGCGGCCCAGATCATATACATCAGATGCCGGGGATCGACCGGGGCCATCTTGCCCTGATCGATCCAGCGCTGGATGGCAGCGATCCGCCCCTCGGTCCAATCGCGCAGCGTGGTTTCCAGATAATCCTGAATGACCGGGGCGCCATGCATCACCTCGGACGCCCAGACCTTGGAGCCAAAGGGATGGTGGCGCGAGATTTCCAGTTTCGCATCGATATAGGCGCCAATCCCTTCGGCAGGATCGGCGGCAGTGTCGAAACTGTCGGCCGCATGTAGCCAGATTTCAAAGATATTGCGAACGACTTGGCGGTAAAGGTCCTCTTTGGTGGCAAAGTAGTAATGCAGGTTCGCCTTGGGCAGGCCCGCCTGATCGGCGATCACCTGCATCGTTGCGCCACCAAAACCGGCCTCGGCAAAGACCTTTTCGGCGGCCTCAAGGATCAGCCGCTCATTCTCGCGCCGAATTTCTGTGCGCTTGCCCCGCCCGTTGCGCGATATCCCGGCACTCTGGTTCATCGGACCTGCTGAAAATTGTTGACCGGTTGGTCAGGTTATGGTGCGCTGATCATTGACCATATGGTCAGAAAATGAGTCGGCGCAAGCCGATGAAATCGGGGGCGCACCAGATGCCCGGAACCGCAGGGAGAGCCAGCTGATGCCAGCACCCGGAGAGAACCTCCGCATCAATTCCGCACGCTTGTGGGACAGTCTGATGGAGATGGCCAAGATCGGCCCCGGCGTGGCGGGCGGCTGCAACCGCCAGACCCTGACCGATGCCGATGCCCAAGGCCGCCGCCTGTTTCAATCATGGTGCGAAGCGGCGGGGATGACGATGGGCGTCGACACCATGGGCAATATGTTCATGACCCGCCCCGGCACCGACCCGGACGCCCTGCCCGTCTATATGGGCAGCCATCTGGACACCCAGCCCACTGGGGGGAAATATGATGGCGTCTTGGGCGTTTTGGGCGCGCTGGAGGTGGTGCGCACGCTGAACGACATGGGCGTCGAGACCCGCCACCCGATCGTGGTGACGAACTGGACCAACGAAGAAGGCGCCCGCTTTGCCCCCGCGATGCTGGCCAGCGGCGTCTTTGCCGGCATTCATTCGCAGGAGTACGCCTATGACCGCGCCGATCTGGACGGGCTGCGCTTTGGCGACGAATTGAAACGCATCGGCTGGGTCGGCGCGGAAACGGTCGGCGCGCGCAAGATGCACGCCATGCTGGAATTGCACATCGAACAGGGCCCGATCCTTGAGGCCGAGGGCAAGGAGATCGGCGTCGTGACCCATGGTCAGGGCCTGTGGTGGCTGGAAATCACCCTGACCGGCAAGGATGCCCATACCGGATCGACGCCCATGCACCTGCGGGTGAACGCGGGCCTTGGCATGGCGCGGATCACCGAGCGGGTGCATCAGATCGCGATGAGCCATCAGCCGAATGCCGTGGGCGCCGTCGGTCAGGTCAAGGTCTTTCCGAATTCACGCAACGTGATCCCCGGCAAGGTGGTGTTCACCGTGGATATCCGCAGCCCCGATCAGGCCAAACTGGATGCGATGCGGGCCGAAGTGGAGCGCGCCGCCCATGCGGTGGCCAAAGAGCTTGGCTTGGGCTGCGAGATCGAGCCGGTGGGCCATTTCGACCCGGTGACCTTTGACCCCGGCCTTGTGACCATCGTCCGGCAAGCG
>JALQUQ010000422.1 GCA_023263735.1 Paracoccaceae bacterium
AGGTGAACGAGGCCTTTGCCTCGGTCGTGCTGCGGTTCATGCAGGCCTTTGACGTCGATCCGGCCAAGGTCAACCCGAATGGCGGGTCTATCGCCATGGGCCACCCCTTGGGCGCAACCGGGGCCATCATCATCGGCACCTTGCTGGATGAATTGGAACGCACCGGCAAATCCACCGGCCTTGCAACCCTGTGCATTGCATCGGGCATGGGTGCGGCCACCATCATCGAGCGTGTCTGATGTTTATCCCCGGCGGTCAAACCCCTGTTCCGCGCCCGGCGCTGCACCATGTGGCGTTGGGAGGGGGCGCACAGGTCGATCTGGCCGCAATAGGCGGCTTGCGCCAGTTTGGGGTGTTTCTGGAAACCCTTGAACCCGCAGCAAGATCGTCAGAACGCCATTGGCATTCGACCGAGGACGAATTTCTGTTTGTCCTGTCGGGCACGCCCACGCTGATCGATGACCATGGAGCGCAAGACCTGACCCAAGGGGATGCCGTTTGCTGGCCGCATGGGGTGGCAAATGGCCATCACATCGTCAACCGATCAACCGGCCCCGCGACCTATCTGATCGCCGGAAGCCGCGTGGCCCAAGACATCTGCACCTATCCAGACAGTGGGCAGCGGCTGATCAACGCTATGACAGACTGGAAAGTCGTTGACGCGCAGGGCTCCAGCCTTCGCACGGGTCGCTTGCCGGATGCGTTGCTGAACCTTCCCCCCGTTTGGGGTGAGCGGGCTGCGGCTGGCGCAGTATTGCCCGCATCTGATCGCATCTGGACCGCCGAGCCGCCCTTTACCCACCCGGCCCTGAACGAAACGCTTGCCAGCTATGACCACGTGATTTTGGGCGACCACGGCGGCCTTTCGCAGTTCGGCGTGCATCTGGAGCGGCTGACCCCCGGTGGACAGTCTTCGTTTCATCACTGGCATCAGACCGAGGACGAGATGATCTACCTTCTTTCCGGCGAACTGATCCTGATCGAAGAGGCAGAAACCCGAATGCACCCCGGCGATGTGGCCTGTTGGCCGGCCGGCGTACCCGTGGGCCATCATCTGGAAAACCGCAGCGACACTCCGGCCGTCTTTCTGACCCTAGGAACCCGATGGCCGACCGACACGATTCACTACCCGCACCACGATCTGATCACCCAAAAGGCGGGCCGACATCGGCGCTATGTCCGTCGCGACGGCTCGCTCATTTCAGAAAGAACCATTTGATGCCCAAACTTGACCTTTCAAAAGCCCCGCTCAAGACCGGTTCGATCTATCCCGAACCCTATGCCGCCCAGATGGCCGGTCGGTCATCCCTGCGGCTTGGGGAAATGGCCGGGTTAACCCAATACGGCGTCAATATGGTCATGCTGGAACCCGGTGCAGCGGCCAGCCTGCGCCATTGGCACCTGAACGAAGACGAATTCGCCATTGTCTTGGAGGGGGAGTTGACCCTGATCGAAGATGAGGGCGAAACCCTGATGCACCCCGGCGACTGCGCGGCATGGAAGGCCGGGGTCGCAAATGGCCACCATTTTGTGAACCGGTCTGACAAACCGGGGAAGTTTCTGATCGTGGGCACAAAGGCCCCGGCAGAGACGGGAACCTACACTGACGTGGATATGATGGTCCATGTCGCGGGCGGAAAAGCCCGCTTTACCTATCATGATGGCAGCGACTGGACGGGGCACCGCGACCTCGCGCCGAAGGGAGATAAGAAATGACCGATTTCACCATGTCTGTCGACGCTGACGGCGTTGCAACCATCGTCTGGGACGTCAAGACCAAGTCGATGAACGTGCTGAGCCTTGAGGGCTGGGGGGATCTGGATGCCTTGATCGATCAGGCTCTTGCCGATGCCACGATCAAGGGGGTGATCATCACCAGCGGCAAACCCGACAGCTTTGCCGGCGGGATGGATCTGAATGTCATCGCCCGGATGAAAGCCGAAGCCGGTGACACGCCGGCCAAGGGCCTGATGGATGGGTTGATGCGCTGCCATACCATCCTGCGCAAGATCGAGCGCGCCGGGATGGACCCGAAAACGCTCAAAGGGGGCAAGCCGATCGTGGCCGCGCTTCCGGGCACGGCCCTTGGGATCGGTCTGGAAATTCCACTGGCCTGCCACCGGATTTTCGCCGCCGATACGCCAAAGGCCAAGATCGGTCTGCCGGAAATCATGGTCGGCATTTTCCCCGGCATGGGTGGCACCACAAGGCTCGTCCGCAAGTTGGGGGCAATGGCGGCAGCCCCGTTTCTGCTGGAAGGGAAACTGTCAGACCCCAAGGGCGCCAAGATGGGTGGCCTGATCGATGAGGTGGTTCCCGCCGCCGATCTGCTGGCCCGTGCCACGGGGATTTTATAGTAAGTAAACAAAAAAACCCTCTTTCGAGGGTTTTTTTAATACGTCACAATTAATGACCCATAAAAAGATTTATTCTTTTTGAATTTCACAAATGTACTTATAAAAACTTCCTCACCTTCCATACTATAAGAACTCTCTAATAATTCTTTGTGTGGTTCAGAGTCCATAAACCCATTATATATATCGT
>JALQUQ010000423.1 GCA_023263735.1 Paracoccaceae bacterium
GATCAGCTCTTGCCGGGCATTTCGGCCAATATCGGGGTCTATCCCACCGAACCAGAGGCCGACCCGCTGCAAGACTGGTTGGACAGTTGCCGCAAGTTTCAACGTTGGGCCACCAATGACCAATTGATCCTGCCCGGCCACAAACTGCCGTTTCAGGGCTTGCCTTGGCGTCTGACCCAGATGATCGACAACCATATCGGGGCCCTTGACCGGCTGCTTCAGCATCTTGGCGTACCGCGCCGGGCGGTCGATTGCTTTGTGCCCCTGTTCAAACGTGACATCGGTCCCCCTGATTTCGAACTCGCCTTGGCTGAAACGGTGGCCCATTTGAACCACCTCTTGCGTCACGCCCGGGTTTCGCGGCACCTTTCAGACCAAGGTGTTTGGATCTGGCAGGCAAACCGCGAATGACAGACGATATCATGACCACCGCCGAAGTGACCGAGGCCCATGCCATGCCACGCCGGGCGGCCATACAGGCGGACCCCGACTCCCCGGCGACAGCCGAACAGATGCCCCTGCCCGATGCCCTGCAACAGCGGCCGATCGAGGAAAAAAGCCCTGCGGAATGGGCCTATGAACGGGTGATCCTGTACATTCGCAATTTCGAAGAGCAACTGGACCCGGCCCAAGAGGCCGCGATGGGATTCGCAGGTGGCAATGCCGGGGTCTTGCGGATCGAGGGGCTTGGATTTTTCGACCCCGACGTTTTGACGTTTTATGGCCGCGACGAAGACGGATTGAAAACACAACTCATCCAGCATGTCTCGCAGTTGAACGTGATGCTGCGCGCCATCCCCAAAATGCAGCCCGACGAACCGGCGCGGCGCATCGGCTTTCGCCTGTCTACCGGCTGGTCGGGCGGAGAATCGGGGGATGGTTCTGTCTAGAATGTAACAGGGGCGGGTTGTCGCGCCTCTTTCCTGCCCTCGCCCCGTGACAGAGCCAGATGAATCAGGTATGGCGAGGCAAAACCTATCTGTAAGGAACGCGAAAAATGGCGGAACACAAGCACGGCTCCATGGATATCTCGACCCAGGAAAAGACCTTTGCGGGCTTTATGAAGATGGTCACCTGGGGCGGGATCATTTCGATCTGCGTTCTGATTTTCCTCGCTTTGGCCAACGGCTGATCGCGGATGTTTCGCCTTGTCCTTGGCTTGGTGGCCCTGTTGGGCTTGGCCGCTTGTGGTGCCGAACCCAAATGGGCCTCGGACGAGGCCGTGGCTGCGGCCCGCTATGTCGATAGCGGACCCAGCTCGATCACGCTTTACACCGTGAAATCGACCCGCTCTGGCAGCGGTGCGCATTCGGGCCTTTTGATCAATGCGTCAGAGCGGATCATGTTCGATCCGGCGGGCACGTGGCACCACCCGCGCTTGCCCGAACGGAACGACGTCTTTTTCGGGATGACGCCCCGGATGGTCAGCTTTTACATCGACTATCACGCGCGCGAAACCTTTGACGTCTATGAACAGACCATTCAGGTTTCCCCGGCCGTGGCAGAGCTGATCGCACAACGGGCCAAGGCCTATGGCGCGGTGCCAAAGGCACAATGCACCACATCGATCACGCGCATTCTGTCGGGCGTTCCGGGGTTTGAATCCCTGCCTTCGACGCCATTCCCGAACAAATTGTCCGATGCCTTCGGCAAACTGCCGGGCGTGACGACGAAAAAGATCACGGATTCCGATGCCGACAACAACCATGGCGTGTTGCTGGTTCAGGCTGAGGCGCAAGAGATCACCCCGTAATCGGGCGACATTTTGAAAAACAAGGGCCAGGGACCGGTTCCCTGGCCCTTTCCTTTTGAACTCACACCGAAAACGCCGTCGTTTTGACCACGGTACGCAAAGCAAAGGACGACTGCATCTGCCGCACCCCGGGCAACCGGCTGAGAAACTGGCGGTGGATGCGGGCGAAATCTTCGGTGTCTTCGACCATCAGCTTGATCAGGTAATCCGCGCTGCCTGCCATCAGATGGCATTCCAGAAGGTCTGGAATGCGCGCCACCTCTTTTTCAAAGGCATCCAGCAACTCCTCGGCCTGCCCTTCCAAGGTGATTTCAACGAAAACCGTTGTGTTCTTTCCCAGTTTGCGCGGCTCCAGCAAGGCGACAAAGGCGGCGATATAGCCATCTTCTTCCAGCCGCTGTGTCCGTCGATGACAGGCCGAGGGCGACAAATTCACCCGTTCGGAAAGTTCGGCGTTCGTGATCCGCCCTTCCTTTTGAAGAACATTCAAAATGCGGCAGTCGGTTGCATCCAGATCAGAAATCATGGGAGCTTGTCTCGCCTAAATCATGATTGCTCGAATATTCTACCATCTTTTCGGTCAAAAGTCACCGAAGTTTCAAAGCAATTTCGACCAATCGGCGCAAAGCTGGAGCCAGAGACTGAATTTCATCTGGGAGAGCATGAATGAAAATCGGATGCCCCAAAGAGATCAAGCCGCAAGCACGGTTCTGGTTGGCCTCTAAGCGACGGTACTAGCGGTGGTTTCTTCCTCTACCATGCGGAGAATAACCAAGTGGTTG
>JALQUQ010000424.1 GCA_023263735.1 Paracoccaceae bacterium
GCTCTTCCGATCTGACAAGAAATCTTGAGCAAATATTGCACTCCAACCGTTCGAAAATCCGGCCATTGGGGCGGATTCCAGCCGATTGTCGCGCCAGATCGCGGGGCTTGCGGCCAGAGAAGCCCGAGGGAGGCCCGAAGCGCGCCAGTCGGGGCAGCTCAAGACACCATCGCCCAGCGCCCGAATTCGTAGCCCCTTGGCCAAACGCGACTGGCGCGTGGTCGGCAGAATCCGCCAGCGTCCGTCCCAGAGATAGCCTGCCTCGGATGCCGCTTCGGGATCGATTTCCGTCTCAAGCCCTGTCACGGCAGCCGCTTCGCGCGTCAGTCTGACCTTGCCGCCCGCCTGCGGCGACAGGATCACACCGCCGATCGTACGCGTCTGCCCGGCGAGAACGGCTTCGGCGGCATCTTTCAGGCTGGCAAACCGAGGCTTGTAAACGGCTTCCCCCCCGACCCAGCCGATCGCAGCCGCCAGAACGCGCGGCTGAGTATCCGAAGCCCCCAGTTCAAGCAGTGATCGCGCAAGCACAAGATCGCCGCCTTCGGTCGTCACGTCCAGCTCGGCCCGCCTCAGGGCTTCGGCCTTCAAAACCTTTTGCGCGGCCCGCATATGCTCGGCCGTCTGCAACAGCCGCTCCCGGGTCAGCCCAAGATCGGCCAAGACGCCTCCCATCTTGCGCGCGCGCACCCTGTCAAAGGCCTCGTCGTCGTTGGAGGGATCATCGACCCAAGCAATGCCCTGCGCGATCAGATAGTCGCGCAGCTCTGCGCGGCCAAAGCCCAAGAGCGGGCGCAGAAACGGGATATCGCCGCCCGTACAGGCGGGAATGCCCGCCAAACCATCAACCCCCGACCCGCGGGCAAGCCGCATCAAGACGGTTTCAGCCTGATCATCGGCCGTGTGCCCGACAAGGACGACCTTCAGCCCCTTTGACATGGCCCAGTCCTCCAAGAGGTCGCGGCGGGCTTTTCTGGCGGCTGCTTGAAGGTTTCCTTTGCCGTCCCATCCGGTCCATCGGAGGGTTTCATGCGGAATCCCTCGCGACGCGCAGAAGGCAGCGACCATCTCTGCCTCTCCTGCCGCCTCGGGGCGCAGGCCGTGATTTACGGTTGCCGAGGCGACCGCAACCCCGCGAGCTCGGGACCACGCCTCAGCGAGATCCAGAAGCGCCATGCTGTCGCCGCCGCCGGACACCGCCACGCCGATTGCATCGCCGGAATTGAGTGTGATCAGTGTCTCAAGTGCTGCGCCAAATTTGGCCGACAGGCTCATCTGCAACCCAGATTGGCCATCGCGCTTTGTGCGTCAGCCACAGCCGCATGGCCCGGGAAACGATTGCCGACCTCGGCCAGAGTGATGCAGGCGTCTTGCGTCTGACCAATGGCGCCCAGAGACCAGCCAAGCTTGAACAGGGCGTCGGGCGCGGTCGGTCCGACTTGGTCGGCCGAAAAGGCATCAAGAAAGGCACGGGCGGCATTGGTCATTTCTCCCAAGGCTTCGAAAGCCTCACCCCGCAGATAATGTGCCCTCGGGCTCAGCGGGCCGCCGGGATAGGTCTGCGTGAAGGTGGCAAAGCCATCCGCCGCGCCACGATAATCACCGTTGTCGAGCATCGACTGCGCGCGATCGAAGTCCGCTTGCTCGCCGATTGCAAGCGAAGGGTTGGTGGGCGCAATCCCCGGAATTGGCAGCGGAACGACAGCTGCATCCGCTGGCGATCCGCGCCGCGCGCGCCGGCAGCATCGCACCGGGGTTGAAGTGCGAGAACAAGGCCATCGCGTCGGCGGCCGGTACACCGGTTGCAGCGGCGAGCCTGGAGACATCGCCAAGAACACCGGCGATCCCCATCAGAACCAGGTTGCCGTACAGCTTGAACGAGGCAGCACGCTCAGGCTGTTCGCCCAGATAGACCACTTTCGTGCACATCGGTTGCAGCATTGGCGTGACCGCATCGCACAAGGCCTGGCTGCCGGACAGGATGATCAGACCGGTACCTTCCTGCGCATTGGCCGGCCCCATGAACACCGGCGCATGCACGAAGCGGTAGCCGCGCTCGAGCCAGCGCGCAGCGCGGTCCCGGGTCGGCGTGGTCGCGGTGGTGGTGTGATCGATGATCCAGGTCTCTCGGTCGATGACGCCGGCCAGCGGCTCCAGCGCGGCATCGACCGACGCATCATCAGCGAGCGACAACTGCACACGCTGTGCGCCGCGTACCGCCTCGGCAGCGTCTGCATAAGCCTTGGCGCCCTCGGCTTCGAGCGCCTTGGCCTTGGCAAAGCTGCGATTCCAGACCGAAACCTCATGCCCTTCGGCCAGCAGTTTGCGAATGAATCCGGAGCCCATCAGTCCAGCCCCAAGAAATGCGATCTTCATGTCTGATTCCAGTCAGGTAGTGAAAAGCACCGAGCACAGGCACGCCAGTCCATTGGCGGCGTGCGATTCATCGGCATTGAACGACGCTGCGATGATACGGGCAGCACCGGTGAAGCTCACCGGGGTCCATGCTCGCCCCGGCATTTTTATTCCCC
>JALQUQ010000425.1 GCA_023263735.1 Paracoccaceae bacterium
CGAAATGCTTATTGTAAAGACACCTCAGCAATTTTGTTTGTTTAATCAGACACTAATCCATAAGAACGACCTTAGAAGGTTGCTTAACAACAAGTTGTTGATTCACCTTTAAAGAAAATATTCAATTTCGATCATCTTAAAGCTGGTCCTATTGATAGAAACGAGGATGGATCCCCTATCTAATTTGAACTACAGAATGGGCCATTAATTAGAGAGATGTAGAACGCGATCCGCTGTGTAAGATCGCCGAACGGGCCATCCACCGGCAAAATCCCATGGGTCCGGCACGCCGCAACAATCGCGGCCTGCGCCCAATGCCACGGGTCCGACCAGTGCTTCACGCCCTGACGGGTCATGTAATAGTTCTCTTGCGTGCCGCCGATCCCGGTGGTTTGCATCCCCATGCTGGCCGCGAAATCCGCCGCCCCCAAGCTCATCGCCTGCAACCGTGGCGACGATGCCGCGATCTCTTCGACATGGGCGATCCCCGCCGCGCTTTCGATGATCACCTCCAGCGAGATCGGCTTGGTCCGGCCCTTGGCCCGCTCCACCGCCGTCACCAAGGCATCCACCGCATAGACATCGGCCGCACAGCCAACCTTGGGAATCATGATCTGGTCCAGCCGATCCCCGGCCTGTTCCAGCAGATCAACCACGTCGCGATACCAATAGGGGGTATCCAGCCCGTTGATGCGCACCGAAAGGTACTTTGCCCCCCAGTTCACATCGTTCACCGCTTCGATGATATTCTTGCGCGCCTGATCCTTGTCGGACGGCGCAACCGAGTCTTCCAGATCAAGGTTGATCACATCCGCCGCGCTCGACGCCATCTTTTCAAAAATCGCGGGACGCGACCCCGGCCCGAACAATTGGCACCGATTGGGACGAGCGGGGGCCGGCGGCTGGATGCGAAAGCTCATCTGAGTTCCCTTTGCAATTTCATTACCTGATTGTCGGCGTCACGGTTATATTATTGCGCCGCGCCGCGCAAGAATTCCGTTCGCAATTGCAGCATGGATGGCGCTCTTTTTCTGCCGCACCCCGTTTTTTGCCAAATATGCAAAGACATCTTGACGCCGCCCGCTTTGACTCGTTTCTAAGGCGCAACTTGAAAAGGAGTACGCCAATGCGCACCGTTTACGTCAACGGAGACTACCTGCCCGAAACCGAAGCAAAGGTCTCGGTCTTCGACCGGGGGTTCCTCATGGCGGATGGCGTGTACGAGGTGACCTCGGTTCTGGGCGGCAAGCTGATCGACTTTGGCGGTCATTGCAAACGCCTGTCCCGGTCGTTGTCGGAACTCGAGATGAAAAACCCGCTGAGCGATGAGGAATGGCTGGCCATTCACCGCGAACTGGTGGCCCGCAACGATATCACCGACGGCATGGTTTACCTGCAGGTCACGCGCGGCAACCCGGGCGACCGCGATTTCGCCTATCCGGCCGATGATGTGCAGCCGACCGTTGTTCTGTTCACCCAATCGAAACCCGGCCTTGCCGAAAGCCCTGTGGCAAAGGTGGGCTGGAAGGTCATCTCGATTCCCGATGCCCGCTGGGCCCGCCGCGACATCAAGACGGTGCAACTCCTCTACCCGTCGATGGGCAAGATGATGGCGAAAAAGGCGGGCGTCGATGATGCTTGGTTTGTCGAGGACGGCTTCGTGACCGAAGGCACCTCGAACAATGCTTATATCGTCAAGGGCAACAAGATCGTCACCCGCGCCCTGTCGAACGACATTCTGCACGGCATCACCCGTGCGGCAGTTCTGCGGTTTGCCAAAGAAGCGCAATTCGACGTTGAAGAGCGCAACTTCACCATCGAAGAGGCGCAATCCGCGGACGAAGCTTTCATCACCTCGGCTTCGGCCTTTGTGATGCCGGTCGTCGAAATCGATGGCAAATCGCTGGGCAACGGCACCCCGGGCAACGCGGCCCGCCGCATGCGCGAAATCTATCTGGAAGAAATGCGCAAAGCCGCGATCTGACCAGAGGTCCAAACGCAGGAAAGACGTGGGGAAGATGGCTTCCTCACGTCTTTTCTTTATGGGGAACCGCTCAGGCCACCGCCTGAACGGTGATTGATCCGGGCCCCAGATCGGCGGGGTTGATACCTTGCAGGATGGCGATCACCTCACCGCCGATCTGCACTTCGGTCACACCGCCATTGCCGACCAGCGTCACCGAGGAATTGGCCACCGGCGGATGGGTCAGCTCGATCACGATCTGGTCCAAAGCGGCGGAAAAATCGGTGATGACAACGGCATCCTCGTCCCACAGCTCTGTCCCGCCGGTCGGGGTCGGACGGTCGTCGTAATATCGCAAATGCACGACATCCGCGCCAAGACCGGTCGTCACACCATCGCCGTCGTCGGCCAGAATGGTATCGTCCCCGTCGCCACCATAAACGGTGTCGTTGTGACCAGCGGCGTAGGTATAGGTCTGGTTCGCAGCTCCGTCGATCAGATCGAGGAAATAGTTGTTTTCGTCGCGGATGACCCAGTTGGTCTCGACATAGGTGTTGACCTGAT
>JALQUQ010000426.1 GCA_023263735.1 Paracoccaceae bacterium
ATTCAACGCAGTGCGAGATGGATTTGCAGCTTTTAGGGCTGGGACATGTGATCCGCATCACGCAGGATCTGGGCGCCTTGTCCTTGGGCTGCCGCCTGAATCCGCAGGCGCTGGAAGAGGCGGTTGGGCGCGTCGGGGCAACCTTGGATGACCGTGCCGATGTGCTGGTGGTCAACAAGTTTGGCAAAGCCGAATCCGAGGGGCGCGGCTTTCGTCCCCTGATCGGGCAGGCCTTGACGGCGGACATTCCCGTCCTGACATCTGTAAACGCCGCCTATCTGCCGAAATTTCTGGATTTTGCCGGTGATCTGGGAACCGAATTGCCCGCACAATCCGATGCTGTCCTGACCTGGCTCGGGCGGCATATGCGCCCGGTGCCGATGATGGCCCTGTGAAAACGGCACCCTTTCGGGTGCCATTCGTTACTTTTTCAAGAAATCCGCGGCGGTTGAGGCATCGACCAGATTGGGGCCGGTTTGCACATCGCCCGCGGGCAGGGTGCCTTTCTCCAGATAGTCCTTCATCAGGCCAATCGGCAAAAAGCCCTGCATATATTGCTGCTGGTCGATGGCAAAGATCGCCTGTCCATCCAGAATGGCCTGCAAAAAGCCGTCCGAGAGGTCAAACGTGCCAATCCGCATCCCCTCTGACCGGCCTTCTGCGGCAACGGCGGCGATGGCGGGCAGACCCACGGAATCGGCCCCCAAGGCCATTACGGTGTCGATGGTCGCATCGGTTTGCAAAGCGCCCCGGATGACCGCCATCATTTCCTGTTTGTCCATCGAAGACGACAACATCTGAACCTGCCCCGCAAAGCCTTGGGCAAAGCCCGCACAGCGCAGGTCAAGCGCGATGTTCCCAACCTCTTGGTTGATGCAGATGGCGTTCTTGCCGCCCAGTTCGGTCATCTTTTCGCCCGCCGCACGACCGGCCGCGAATTCGTTCTGCCCGACGTGCAGCAGCGACCCCAACAAATGGGCCTCGTCCGATCCAGAGTTGATCGAGATCACGGGGATACCCGCCTTGACCGCGCGATCAACGGAGGGGCCAAGCGCCTCGGAATCGGGCAAAGACACGATCAGACCGGCGACCTTGCGATCGACGGCTGCGTCGATCAGCTTGGCCATCTTGCTCATGTCAAAGCTGTCGGGCGAGGCATAGCTGACATCGGCCTTGAATTCTGCCGCGCCGGCCTCGACGCCCGCTTTCACGACATCCCAAAACGTGTCGCCGGGTTGGCCGTGGGTGACAACCGCAATTTCCTGGGCTGCCGCTGCCGTGCCCAAGCCAAGGCACAGCGCTAATGTGGAAAGAATACGCTTCATGAGATACCCCATTGCCGCAGGATCTTAGGCGGCCAAAACCTGGCCTGCCGTCCTGCGCGCAGGTTCAATTCAGATGGCAGGAATGATCAGGCGCTGGCCGGGGCGAATCCGATCAGGGCTGTCAATCTTGGACCGGTTGGCGTTGTAGATGATCCGATACGATTCTGAATCGCCGTAGTATTTCAAAGCGATATAGGCAAGGCTGTCGCCCGGTTCGACCACGTAGATCTCGTTGCGAACGGGGGGCTGGGTGGCAGCTTCGGTTTCGGCACCGGCCAGCGCGATTTTCTGGCCCGTGCGGTTTTCCTCTTCTTTGATGATGTGCAGCAAGATGGCGCGGGCGTCGGGGCGGCCATCGGCGCTGCGCAGGGCCTTGGGCGCATCAACCAAGCCCAGTTCGATGGCGTTTTCGACCATCAACTGCAAATCTTCGCGGCTTTTTCCGTTGCCGATGGCGGTGATCACCGCTTGGCTCAACCGTTCGGAAACGGCCGATTCCAGTTGGCTGCGCGATTCCGATGCCGACACCATGTCCAGCAGAACGACCTCGGATTTTGCCGCTGCTGCCGCGCCGGTTTGCGAGGCCATCAGGTTTTTCAGCACATCCGCCGTGCTCGAGGCCGCATCGGCCGCAGGGGCGGCTGCAACGACGGGTTCGACCTTGGCGGGCTCAACAACAGCAACCGGGGCGGCCGCCTGTTCCACAACGGGGGCTTTGGTCGCAACAAGGCTATCCCGCGCGGCCATGGCCTCGGCCACGATCTTGGCCATTTGTTCTGCCGTCAGTTGCGGTGCCGCCTGCACATTGGCCACGGGGGCCGCAGCCGTATTGGGCATCGTCGCCTTCATGACCGTCATGGCGACATAGCCACCGGCCGAAAACGTCGCGACCGTCGCAAAAATGGTCAGCCCAACTATATATGGTGTTCTCACGTTAAAGTCCCCCCAAAATCACGCGCGCCTTTGTGCAGCTATCAGCGCTTTACGCACCCTGTGCTGAAAGGCGTGAAGAATCGCCCCTATTCAGCCACAAGATGTACCAAATATCGTTGGGGTAACGTCATTGACCGGTAAAGTCACCTATAGATTGAGGTCGGTGGAAAGTTGTCCACATGATTTATGGGTGGGGGCCTGGGTCGGTCTTTCCGTCACGGGAAACACAGGGGCCAGAAATGAAAAAGCCCCCGGTAAG
>JALQUQ010000427.1 GCA_023263735.1 Paracoccaceae bacterium
GGTTGTCGCGGCGGCCTGTGGCGATATGGGGCCAGCAACGCTTGACCGGGCCGAGCGCGCGCTTCTGGCGCGCAAAGCCCCCGGATCGGTTGACATCACCGCGCTAGAGGCGACACTGCGGGCCATCATGCCCGGAGAAGCGGATGTCGTCTGAACCCACGCTGGACGATTGGGCCGGGGGCCCGGATCGTTTCGATGCTGAACGCATGGCACCGGCTGACCGTATGGCGGCCGAGGCGCTGATCGTCGATGTCGATGGGTTTGAAGGCCCGCTTGACCTGCTCCTGACGCTTGGCCGTACGCAAAAGGTCGATCTGCGCCGGATTTCGGTGCTGCAATTGTCGGAGCAATATCTGGCCTTTGTGCAAAGGGCCCAAGCCTTGCGGATCGAACTGGCGGCCGATTATCTGGTGATGGCGGCGTGGCTGGCCTTTTTGAAATCGCGCCTGCTGCTTCCTCCCGAACCGGGCGAAGATGGCCCATCGGCCGAGGAACTGGCCCAGCATCTGGCCTATCAGTTGGAACGGCTGCAAGCGATGCGCGAGGCGGCGGCCCGGCTGATGGCGCGTGACCAGTTGGGGCGGGATTTCTTTGCCCGGGGCCTGCCCGAAGACATCACCCGCCTGCGCAAGGTGGAATATTCCGCCACCCTGCTGGATCTGATGCGCGCCTATGCCCGTATCCGCACCAAGGATGAATTCCGCCCCTTTGTGATGGACCGCGACCATGTGTTCACCATGGAACAGGCCTTGGACCGCATGCGCGGCATGATCGGCTATGCGGGGGAATGGTCTGATCTGACCAGCTTTTTGCCCGAAGGCTGGGATGGCAACCCGATGCGGCGGCGGTCTTCGACGGCGGCGCATTTCGCGGCGATCCTTGAAATGGCCAAGCGGGGGCAGTTGGAACTGCGGCAGGGAGAGACCTTTTCCCCGATCCAGATCCGGCGGAAAGAGCCATGAGCGACGCGCCCAAGCGCCCTTTGGATGAAAAATCCCTGTTCGACGCCCCCCCGATGGGCGAGCAGGAGCGTATGGTCGAGGCGATCCTGTTCGCCTCCTCTGATCCGGTGACCGTGGCGGAACTGGTGGCGCGGATGCCCCATGGGTGCGATCCGGCCGAGGCGCTGGCCTATCTGCGCAAACGCTATGAGGGGCGGGGGGTGCATCTGGTGCGGGTGGGCGATGCCTGGGCCATGCGCACGGCCGCCGATCTGGGCCATTTGATGCACAAGGAAACGGTCGAGCAGAAAAAGCTGTCGCGCGCGGCGATCGAAACCTTGGCCATCGTGGCCTATCATCAGCCGGTGACGCGGGCCGAGATCGAAGAAATTCGCGGCGTCGCGGTCAGCCGGGGGACGGTCGATCAGCTTTTGGAACTGGACTGGATACGCCTTGGCCGCCGGCGCATGACCCCCGGGCGGCCGGTGACCTTTGTGGTGACCGAACAGTTTCTGGATCATTTCGGGCTGGAATCGGCCCGCGATCTGCCGGGGATCAAGGAATTGCGGGCAGCGGGTCTGTTGGACAACCGGCCCTTGCCGGGGTCGATGCAGCGCCCCGATGATGACGACGACGATGCAACCGATGGCCAAAGCGAGCTATTTGAGGATTGAAATGGATCTGAAACAGATTTTTGACATGGTGCTGCGAACCTTTATCCGCCGCGGTGTGAACTGGGGCGTCAACAAGGGAATCGCGCAGGTCAGCCGCAAGATGGGCGGCGCCAAGGGGCCCGATCTTTCGCATCAGGCCCGCGATGCGTCGAAACGCGCCCGCAAAGCTGCCCAAATAACGCGCCGAATGGGGCGCTGAGGGGCTTTTGTCACCGGATTGTTGAACTTCTGGTCCAAGTTCTGGGCTGCGGGATCGGGGCGCAGGGCTTGGGGGCTTGAAAGCTGAATTCCGCCAGATATAGTCAACTCTAGGGGCGGCATCGCCCAAGCGGGGCCGTTCCGGCAGCCAGCATCACGGCTGGTCGGACAAGGGGCCTTTTCATTGATGGACGGCGACTTTCGAACCCAATTCGTGCGTGATCCCGCGGCGCTGAAACATTTTCCGGCGTTGGTTTTGAATGCGGATTACCGACCGCTCAGCTATTACCCGCTCAGCCTCTGGCCCTGGCAAGAGGCGATCAAGGCGGCGTTTCTGGACCGGGTCCAGATCGTTGCCGAATACGAAGAAACGGTTCGAAGCCAGCGTGCCGAATTTCGCATACCTTCGGTCGTTGTGCTGAAAGAATTCGTAAAACCCCAAAAGCGCGTGGCCTTCACGCGCTTTAATCTTTTCTTGAGGGACGAATTCTGTTGCCAGTATTGCGGGGCCAAGGGGGAATTGACCTTTGACCATGTGCTGCCCCGGTCGCGCGGGGGGATCACAAGCTGGGAAAACGTGGTGGCGGCCTGTAGCCCGTGCAACCTGCGCAAAGGGTCAAAGACGCTGAAACAGGCGAATATGTCGCTGAACCGCATTCCCCGCGCCCCATCTGCCGAGGAAATGCAAGGCCACGGAC
>JALQUQ010000428.1 GCA_023263735.1 Paracoccaceae bacterium
CACGCTTTCGGGGGCCAGGGTGATCTTGACAAAAAGACCCTCGGACCGAAGCCGACGGATATGGGCCAAGGTCTGCGGCTCGAACGGGCGCACCCATTCGGTGGCATGCGTGCCCCGGCGTGGGATCGACAGATGCGGCCCTTCGATGTGCAGCCCCAACAGACCCGGCTCCCCCTTGGCCGCGATCACGGCATCGACGGCCCGCGCCAAAACCTCGGGCGCGTCGGTGATCACGGTCGGCAAGATCGCCACCGTGCCAAAGCGCCGATGCGCCGCCGCCATCTGGCGCAGGGCCGCAACGCTTTGATCGTTGTTCAGCAAGGCATCGCCGCCGCCGTTCACCTGCAAATCCAGATAGCCCGCCGTCAGCACCCCGCTGATCCGGTAGAGCGGGGCCGTCGCGGGCAAAGACCCCGCCGCGGCCAATGCCGTCGTTCTGCCCCCTGTCACCCCAAGCGCCACCCCCGTTCGCAGGGCGGTGCCGTCGAACAGCCCGTCTGCAAGCAGCCAAAGGTCGGGTTCAGCAGTCATGACCGGGATTCCGTCAGGAAATAGGGGCGAAGGGCGGATTGCACATGGGCCAAGGCCAAGGCGCGCGGCAGGCTATGGCGGCTTTTCCGGGCCGAGGCAATCTCATCCGCGCGGAAATACGCAAGGACCACAGGGTCCGGCAGCCGCTTGCCCTCCAGATCGGCAAAGAGTTGGCGCACCGCCTGCTGCGCCCGAGGATCGGGCCAGTAATAGCGGATGCGGTCGGCCAGCCCAAAATGCCGCTCGGTCCGCAGATCGGCAAGGGCCCCGGTGTAGTGACCCTGCCAATATCCGGGCTGATCCAGCATCACCGATTCCATCACATCGGCAAGACCGGGGCCCGTGGCCCAACCGTTTTGGGCCCTCAGGGCATCCAGCGCATAAAGCGCCTCGCGCCAGGCAAAGGTCAGGGCCGGGCCCACCTTTTGAAAGGCAAACCCCAGTTCGGCCAGTCGCACATAGGTTTCGGGCGTCTGGTAATCGGTCGAATGCGCCTCAAGACACAGGCCGGGCCAATCGGCCAGAACCGCCCGCAGGCCGGGGTCGCGGTCCATCGGCAGGGGATGCACGGTCATCGGCGTGAACTCGACCCCGGGCTGCACCACCAACCCGCCGATCTGGTCCAGCGGCAGGCCCCGCGCGGCAAAGGCCAGACGATGCGCCTCAAGCGTGGCGGCCGCGGCCTTGGGTTCGGTCGGGGGAATATCGCCGTGGGCATCGGTGCGCGCGCCCCCCGGCGGCGGAACCTCGGTTCCAATGACAAAGATCAGCCGCTCCGGGTCGGGCGCATGGGCCCGCGCGGTTTCGGCCAAGGCCGCCGACCGCGTGGCCGTCACCTCATCAGGCAGCTGCGCAGGTTCGTTCGCGCAGCCTTCGGAACAATCCAGATGAATTTTTGTAAACCCGGCGGCGGCGAAATCGGCCACCAGCCGATGCGCCTTGTCCATGGCCACATCGGCCGCCGCCTTGCGCCATGCTTGTGGGCCCAGATGATCGCCGCCAAACAGAATGCGCGCCGGATCAACGCCAGCCCCAACCGCGATATCGGTCACGAAACCGATGAACTCCGCCGGGCGCAATCCGGTATACCCGCCCTCCTGATTGACCTGGTTCGACGTCGCCTCGACCACCACGGCCTGATCCAGATCTTGGGCCAGCGTCAAAGACGCCTCCAGAGACTCGGGGTGCGCCGTACAGACCGAAGGGATGGCCACCGCCGCCCCCGCCCGGTTCCGCGCAATGATCTGCCGCAGGTCAACCATGATGCACCTCGTTCACCGCATGCAGCGCCGCCCCCCGTGCGCCCGAGGCATCGCCCCCCTCGGCCAGACGGATGGCGGGAATGGGAAACCCCGTCAGCGTGGCCCGCTGCAACCGGCCCGCCAGATCGTCGGCCAGACCCGGCGCGCGCGAAAGCCCACCGCCGAGAACCAGAACCTCGGGGTCCAGCGTCATGCACAGCGTGATCAGAAATTCCGTCGCCAGATCCAGCCAGATCTCCCACGCCTTGGCAAAAGCGGGGTTTGCGTCGCGGCCCGCCACAATGGTTTCGGGGCTATGCGCCTGCCCGGTCAGATGTTCTGCAATCCGGGCCAATCCGGGGGCGGATAGATAAGTTTCCGTACAGCCCACCCGCCCGCACCCGCAGGCAAAGATCGGCAGACCATGGGTCAGGATCGGCCCCGCCGCCATGGCGAAATGGCCAAATTCGCCGCCAATCGCGGCGGGCGATGGCATCAACCGGCCCCCGCTGACCACCCCACCGGCAAGCCCGGTGCCAAGGATCAGCCCCACCGCCGGATCAGCCCCCTTGGCCGCACCCAGCATCGCCTCTGACAGGGTCAGCGCCCGGCAATCGTTGATCCAGGCAATCGACCGGCCCGCCGCCGCCGCGATATCGGCGGGAAAGGGTTTGCCCGTCGCCGACAGGTTGGCCGTCAGGGCAAGGCCCGTTGCCGGGTTGATCAGACCCGCCG
>JALQUQ010000429.1 GCA_023263735.1 Paracoccaceae bacterium
GCGGCAGAACGATGCGGCCATCGTCATCCAGATCGACGGTTGCCGACAGGGTCACAAGGTTGCGCTCTGCTTTCAAGCGCTGGTCGGACCCCGGCGGAAGCATGCGGATTTTCTGCGCCATGTCTTCGGCTTCTTTAAAGCTGTAGCATTCGCAGAACTGACGCTTCTTGCCACCATAGACGATGACCATGCGGGTCCGGGGGCTGTCGGGCGTGCGCTCGTCGCCAAGGTCCAGGACACGACGAAAAGCGGCGGGAACAAGCAAGCGCGCTTTCCCGTCAACCTTTAGGTCGTATTCGCCTCTGAACGTCTCGGACATTTGCCTGAGCTTGCGCCCGTCCTTTCTTTTCTTGGTCTATTTCAGACCCTTAAATGAATACGGCGGACCGAGCTGCTGCCACTGCTCGATCCGCCGTCTGTCCCATCGCTGGGCGTCCAGCTACGCGCGCCACCTGGGGGAGATGTCTGCTCGCTCGCGCGCCGGATCTCTGTGATCGAAAGCGGGTGCCTGTATGAAGCCTGACTTTTTCGCCTTGTTCGGGGTCTTTGCTGCCCCTGCGTATCATGTCCCGTTCCGATGGATCATGGATGACATGGGATTAGCCCCCACGCAACGGGAAAGTTATGGATTTATCGGGAGATTTTGTTTGGCCCTGGGGAGCACCGGCCCAAATTTCAAGAACGTTCCAAGAACTTTTTCTATTTATTGGGAAGTTTCCGCCAATTCGGCCCATATATAGTGCTGTGATTATTTTCCCACGATTTCCCGGAGCGTGACGCAGGCCTGCCACATTTCGGCCGCAATTCGGGCAGCGGCGCCCAATTCATCGGAGATCAGGGCCAGAAAAGCGAAATGGGCCGTGAAATCACGACCCATTCCCGGTTCATCCCAAACTCGTGATTCGGAATGGGCGGTTTCCCGGCCCATCCCAAAGAAAGACGCGTTACGCCATCCCGCCCGCGATCAAACGGTGCGCCAGACGGTGATAGGCCTGCGCCTCATGATCTTCGGTCGCTGCGATTGGCGTGCCGCCATCGCCCGCCAGCCGGACATTCAGGCTCAGCGGCAATTCGCCAAGGAACGGAAGCCCCAGCTTCTCCGCCTCGGCCATGACGCCACCATGGCCAAAGATCTGGGTTTCCTTGCCACAATGCGGGCAACAAAAGGTGGACATGTTCTCGATCAGCCCCAGAACCGGGACCTTGAGCTTGGCAAACATGTCCAGCGCCTTGCGGGCATCCAGCAGGGCCACATCCTGCGGGGTCGAGACGACAAGCGCCCCGGTGACCTGTGTGCGCTGGCACAAGGACAGTTGTATATCGCCGGTTCCGGGCGGCAAATCGATGATCAACACATCCAGCTTGCCCCACAGCACCTGAGTCAGCAATTGCTGCAAGGCGCCCATGATCATCGGACCGCGCCAGATCACGGCCTCATCTTCCTTGAGCATCAGCCCCAGCGACATCATGGTGACCCCATGCGCGACAAGGGGTTCGATCATCTTGCCATCGGGGCTGCCCGGTCGGCGGTTGACCCCCATCATGCGCGGTTGGCTGGGGCCATAGATATCGGCATCCAAAAGCCCGACCCGCCGCCCCTGCCGGGCCAGCGAAACGGCCAGGTTCGACGATACGGTCGATTTGCCCACCCCGCCTTTGCCCGAGGCCACGACCAGAATCCTGTCCACCCCCGCGATCTTGGCCGGGCCGCCCTGTTGCGGCGTGGGATGCTGGCCGATCTTGATCGAGGGGGCCGCAGGTTTCGCCGCCGGACCATGGGCGGTGATCACCACCTGAACCGAGGCGACACGCGCCTGGTGCGTTTTGCGATGCGATTTCGGGAAGACTTGGCCGCGATGCATCCGATTGCCGACGCGGCTTTGGCCAAAGTGCTCGAGTCTGAGGCTGGTCTGCGCTTGTCCCGCCAGGCGCATCGATCCGAACAGGCGGGCGTCAACGCCAACGCCCCCCCTGATGCAGCTTCAGAGCATCCCTGGCTGGCACTTGTCCGAACACGCCAAATCAAAATGGTTTTGCTGTTCGGCGAAGCCCAGTTCAGCGCTCAGGTGCTGATCTCTCAGTTGAGGGCCGCTGGCGTTGCGGTGATCGAGGAGCAATCCAGCGAGCGCAACACGCTCGACGCCCTGAGCCGCGCTCAAACAACAGCCGCTTAACCCCGCATCGGGAGCGAGCGTTTGCCTCGGAGCGGTCTGGACCAACTGCTTTTGCTGCTGGTTCAAAGTCCTTACGAATTGGCTCTACTTCAACAATTGCTGAAGTTCACCACTCTCGTACATCTCCATCATGATGTCGGAGCCGCCAACGAATTCGCCTTTGACATAGAGCTGAGGGATGGTGGGCCAGTTGCTATAGTCCTTAATGCCTGAGCGGATTTCAGGGTCTTCCAGCACATTCACCGTCTTGACCACCTTGGGGTCAACGCCACAGGCCTTCAGGATCTGGATTGCGCGGCCGGAA
>JALQUQ010000042.1 GCA_023263735.1 Paracoccaceae bacterium
CTTGTGATCTTGTCTCTGGCGACGCTGGTCATCGCGTCACAGGCCACGCTGGTCATCAGCGCAACGTCATCCCCAAAAATTCTTTCGTCCTGAAAATCACGGCCAGTTTCAACAGAGTCACGAACGCTCAATACATTGAAATGTTTCACAATATTTCCTCCAGGTTGTGCAGCAGCTATAAACACACGCTAGCAACCAGAAATCGATTCGAGCAAGGTTTTTTCTATTAAAATTGCTTAACCTGGGGATAAATCAATTAACGGTTGAGTTTCCGACTTGCGGTTTCCGCCCGCAACCGCCAAGATCGGCAAAAGGATCGACCACAGGAAAACCGTCATGCGGATTGCCACCTTCAACATCAACGGCATCAAGGCCCGGATCGAGGCCCTGCCCCGCTGGCTTGACGCGGAAAAGCCCGATGTCGTTTGTCTGCAAGAGATCAAATCGGTCGACGAGGCCTTTCCCAGAACCTTGTTCGAAGACATGGGCTATGTCGTTGAAACCCATGGTCAAAAGGGCTTTAACGGGGTGGCGATCCTGTCGCGCTTTCCGCTTGAAGACGTGGTGCGCGGCCTTCCCGGCGATGACAGCGATGAACAGGCCCGCTGGATCGAGGCAACGGTGATGGCGCCGCGCCCGATCCGGGTATGTGGTCTTTATCTGCCAAACGGGAACCCGGCCCCCGGCCCCAAATATGAATACAAACTGGCGTGGATGGCCCGGATGGAGGCCCGCGTTGCCGATCTTTTGGCCGGGGAAGAGCCGTTTCTTTGTGCCGGGGATTACAACGTCATTCCGCAACGCGAAGATGCCGCAAAACCCGACCTCTGGACCGAGGATGCGCTGTTTCTTCCGCAAACCCGGTCTGCCTTTCGCAGGCTGGTGAACCTTGGCCTGACCGATGCGTTTCGCGCCCGCAACCAAGCGCCCGGGCAGTACAGCTTTTGGGATTATCAGGCAGGCGCATGGGAAAGAAACAACGGCATCCGCATCGATCATCTGTTGTTGTCGCCGCAGGCCGCTGACCGTCTGACCGGCGCCGGGATCGACAAGGCCGTGCGGGCGGGCGACAAACCGTCAGATCATGTGCCGGTGTGGATCACGCTGGACGCCTGATCAGGGCTGCACCATCGCGGCGCGCCATTCCTCCAGAAACCGCTGCCGTGTCACCCGATCAAGGGCCGCCAGCAATCCGGGGTCCAGCCGGATCGGCCGCAGGTGCGTGTTGCGGTCAAAGGCGGCGGCTTCGATCGCAGGCAGCCCCGCCCCCCGCGCAATCAGCGCCTTGCCGTTGTCAGACAGCAGAAACCGGATGAAATCGGCCGCGCCTTCGGCCTCGTTGGCCGATTTCGGGATCAGGGCGGTGCGCAACAAGGTCAGCGTGTAATCCTCCAGTTCGATGACCTGAAAGTCATCCTTGGCCCAAGCCATGGCATAGGACCCCAACACGTTATACCCCACCAGCAACGTTCCGGTGCGCAGATCGTCGATCATATCCGACGAACAACAGTAAAGCCGCGCATTCATGCGGCCCATCACCTCGGCCAGACGCCAAAACGTATCGGAAAGGCGCGCATCCTGCGCCGCGAACAGATAACCCGCCCCCGAAACCGCCGGGTCATAGCTGCCGATCTTGCCCTCGAACCGATCCGCATTGTCGCGCAACAGGGCCAGCAATTCGCGGCGCGTGCTGGGCGGGGTCTCCTGCGCGGCCAGCGCGCCCTTGCCAAGGATCAAGACAACCGGCTCTTGCGCCACGGCCACCAACAGATCGCGCCACCGCGCCCAAGCGGGCAGCCCGCGCAGGGCCTCGGCCGGAAGCGGTGTGGCAAGTCCGTCATTGGCCAATTTCATCTGCAAATCCATCGCCGATGAAATCACCACGTCAAAGGCGCGATGTTCTTCGGCGATGGCGCGATAGACCTCTTGGCTCGATGCCACGACATAGCGCAAGGAACGGGCCGGATTTTGCTGCAAATAGGCGGTGATCACCGGCTCAAGGATCACGAAATCGGTTGTGGACAAGATTTCCAGCGGCGTGGCATCCGGTGGCCCAAACCGCAGGTCGTCCTCGATCTCGAACCCCATGGCGGCCCGAAGGCTGGCCAGCAGGGTCAGGACAGCGGCAAAAGCAACTTGGCGCATGTTCCCCCTCCTTCCCGGGCGAAAAGCTCGAAATGCCCGCCCATCGCTTCGGCGGCTTCGGCAACGATGGTCAACCCCAAACCCGACCCGGCGACATCGGCCACATTCTCGCCGCGACGAAAGCGGCGTTTCAGCAGTTCGGGCGAGGCGGCGCCGATCCCCCGGCCCCGGTCCATGACCAGAATCTCGCCGTTCTTGCCGATCCGATGGGCAGAAATCTCGACCCGCGTGTCAGAGGGGGAGTATTTGATGGCATTGTCGATGATATTGCGCAACGCGGCCTCGATCAGCACCGCATCCCCTTCGGCGGGCAATGGCTCTTCGACCGTGATCTGCAGATCGATATCCTTCATCTCGGCGGCCGCGTGCAACCGATTGGCCACGGCACGCACCATCTCGGCCAGATCGATCTTGGCCAGATCGGCCTGTTCTGCCCGATAAAGCACCGTCGCATGGTCCAGCAACTGCCCGGCCGAGCGGGCGGCATCATCGGCCCCCCGGATCAGCCGGCGCAAACGATCCCGCGCGGCCTCGGACTCCGATTGGCGCAGCGCCAGTTCGGCCTCGTTGCGCATGATCGCCAATGGCGTCCGAATGTGATGCGCCGCTTCGGCGATAAAGGTTTCGGTCTGGCTCAGCGTGCCGCGCAATCGCCCGATAAACCGGTTGAGCGCGGTGACCAAAGGCAGCAACTCGGTTGGGGCCGGGTGGCGCACCGGCCGCAGATCGCGCGGCCCCCGTCGTTCCACCGCCTCGGCAAGACTGTCGATGGGCCGGATCAGGCCCCGCGCCACAAACAGCGAAATCGGGATCGCGGCCAGAAACACCGCCATCCCCAACAGCGCCGCCCGATTGGCCAATTCCGCCGCGATGCTGCGTTGCCCTTCGCGGGTCTGTCCCAACAGAACCAAGGCCGGGCGCAGCGTCTTTTCGATGCGAACCGAGCGGGCAACAGCGGCGATCCGCACCTCGGCATCGCGAAACGGAACCGTATAAAACACGGGGACAAGCGCGGTGGGCACCTTTTCCGGCAGGGGCAGGTCTTCATAGCCCGTCACCGTCAACTGGCCGACATCCACGCGGTAGAAAATCCGCTCTTCGCCCATTGCGGCCAGCATCGAAAACGTCCCCGACGGCACGTCGATGCCCACGCCCCCATCAGATACGCGCAGTTCTTCGGCCATGTTCTGGGCCGCCGCGCCCAATATGGCATCCATGGTGACCTCGGACGCGCGCTCGGCCCCGATGCGCACGGCCACGAACAGGGCCACCGACAGGATCGCCGACAAAGCCAGCAACTGCCAAACCAGCCTGCGACGCAGTGAAACCGCCATCGCCCTAATCCGCCGTCAATCGGTAGCCCAGACCGCGCACCGTTTCGATCCGCGCCCGGCTTCCCGTCATCTTTTTCCGCAGCCGCGCCACGTAAACTTCGACCGCATTGTCGCTGACGGGTTCGGAAAAGGAAAACAGCCGGTCAATCAGATGTTCCTTGGCCAGAATTCGCCCCGGCGCATTTAGAAACACCTCGAGCAACCGCACCTCGCGCGACCGCAGATCACGGCTGTCCCCCGCCACCACCAGCGTTGCGGCCAGCGGATCAAAGGTCAGGTCGGCAAAGCTGCGCCGGGTCTGTGCTGCGCCCCCCCTGCGCCGCAAGACGGCCCGACAACGCGCCTCAAGTTCGGCAAAATCAAAGGGCTTGGTGATGTAATCATCCGCGCCCGTATCCAGCGCATCGACCCGGTCCGTGATCGCTGACCGGGCGGTCATCACGATCACCGGCGTTTCCCGTTCGGCCGCGCGGTGGCGCGACAGGAAATCACGACCATCGCCATCGGGCAACATGATGTCGAGCAAGATCAGATCATAGCTGGCCGCGCCCAGGCAATCTTCGGCCTCGGCCAGACTCGCGGCCTGATCCACGGCATGGCCATCCATCGAAAGCCGCGCCGCCACCGAGGCGGCAAGGTCGGCATTATCCTCGACCAGCAAGAAACGCATGCGCGTCTGATCCTTTTCCGCAGATTTCTGCTGTTTTTTTGTTCATGACAGGTTCGTGTCAGCTTTTCAGCTTTGTCTGATCCTCGCAAGCCCCCGGGACATCGACTCAGAGAAAGGGGGCAGCCAGTTTGACATCCAAGGGAGGAACCCCATGAAATTGACCCTTCGCGCTCTCGGCCTCAGCGCATTCGGCCTTTTGGCTGCAACGACGTCGGCCTTGGCGTCGGAATGCATCGCACCGGCGAACCCGGGCGGTGGCTGGGACTTTACCTGCCGTCAGGTCGCCCGCATCATGCAGGAAACCGGCGCAATCGGCGACACCATGCAGGTGACCAACATGGCCGGTGGCGGCGGTGGCGTGGCCTATACCCATGTCGTGGCCGAGCGTGGCACCGATGCTGGCCTGATCGTCGCCGCGTCGTCGGCAACCACCACCCGTCTGGCACAGAATGCCTTTGCGGGCATGGACGCAAGCCAAGTGCGTTGGCTGGGCACCATCGGTGGCGACCCGGGCGTGATCGTCGTGGCCAAGGACAGCCCGTTCCAAAACATCAACGACCTGATCAACGCGGTCAAGGCTGACCCGTCGGCAGTGTCCTTTGCGGGCGGTTCGGCCGTGGGCGGCTTTGACCACCTGAAAGTGCTGATGCTGTTGGACCGCGCGGGCTTCTCGGATGCCAAGGCCGTGAAATACATCGGTCTGGACGGCGGCGCAGATGCCATCACCCAAACCGTGGGCGGCTTTACCCAGGCGATGACCGGCGACATGTCGGAAATCCAGGGCTTCATCAAATCGGGCGACGTGCGCGCTCTGGCCGTTCTGTCGGATGCCCGCGTTGCAGGCTTTGACGACATCCCGACCGCCAAGGAACAGGGCGTCGATCTGACCGCCATGAACTGGCGTGGTCTTTATGTTCCGAAAGACATTTCGGAAGACGACTACAACAAATGGGCAGCCGCTCTGACCAAAGTCGCGGAAAGCGATGCCTGGAAAACCGTCATGGCCGAAAACGGTCTGGCCCCCTACACCCTCATCGGACCGGATTTCCAAGGTTTCGTCGATCAGAACATCGCCGAAATCCATGAAATCTCGAAGGAAATCGGGATCATTCAGTAATGGCTGCTGACAGGTACTTTGGCCTGTTCATGCTGGTTACGGCGTTGGGGTATATCCTCAACGCCACAACCATTCAGGACAGCTTCATCACCGATCCGGTTGGCCCCCGGGTGTTTCCCTATATCATCGGCGGCGCGATCGTCCTTTCGGCCATCGCCATGATCGTCAAACCCGACCCCGATGCCGAATGGCCCGGGTTGTCGATCCTTGTCCAACTGGCAATCGCTTTGGCCGTCTTGCTGGGATATGCGTTCTTGATCAAGCCTTTGGGCTTTATCGCCACCACCGTTCTTGCCTCGGGCATCCTTGCCTATCAGATTTCGCATCGCCCCTTTGCCTCGGCCCTGACCGGCGTGGGTTTGGGCGTGGGACTGTTTGTCCTGTTCAGATTCGTTCTGGGTCTTAGCCTGCAAGGGCTGCCCCAGATGTTCATCTCCTAACACGGGGGGCTCTCGATGGACCTTCTCGCCAATCTGGCGCTTGGCTTTGGTCAGGCGCTGACACCCTATACCCTTTTGCTTGCCCTGATCGGCTGTGTTGTTGGCACGCTGGTGGGCGCCCTGCCCGGCCTTGGGCCGTCGAACGGGGTTGCGCTGCTGATCCCGATCACCTTTTCGCTTGGCTTTGATGCGATGGAGGCCTTGGTCCTTTTGACCAGCGTCTACTACGGCTGCATGTACGGCGGGCGGATTTCGTCGATCCTGTTGAACATTCCGGGCGATGAACCCGCGATGATGACCTGTCTGGATGGCTATCCAATGGCCAAGCAGGGCAAGGCATCGGATGCGCTGGCCATTTCGGGCGTGGCCTCGTTCGTGGGCTCGTTCCTTGCCACCGTTGGCCTGATGCTGGTGGCCCCGCTTCTGGCCCGCGTGGCCTTCAAATTCGGCCCGGCGGAATATTTCGCGCTGTATCTGTTGGCGTTCTGCACGCTGGGCGGGCTTGGGTCGAACAATCAGGCCAAATCGGCGATGGCCGCCGCCATCGGTCTGGCGATTGCGATGGTCGGGCTCGACAAGGGCACCAACATGCCGCGCTTTACCTTTGGCAATCTTCACCTGTACGACGGGATCGATTTCCTTGTGGCGATTGTCGGGCTGTTCGCGGTTGTCGAGATCTTTCTGTTCATCGAAAGCCATGGCCGTAACAGCGCCATCGGGGTGAAACTGGAAAAGATCACCGTCGATTTCAAACTGATCTGGTCCACCCGGATGTCGATGCTGCGTGGCACCTTCCTTGGCTTTATCGCGGGGATCTTGCCGGGCGCGGGGGCATCGCTGGGCTCGTTCCTTGCCTATATGTTTGAAAAATCGGTGGCCAAGGACAAGGCAACCTTTGGCAAGGGCAACCCCAAGGGCGTGGCCGCCCCCGAGGCTGGCAACAACGCCGCCGCCGGTGGCGCGCTGATCCCGATGCTGACCTTGGGCGTTCCCGGTTCGGGCACAACGGCGGTGATGCTGGCGCTTTTGCTGACCTTGAACATCACCCCCGGGCCGCTGCTGTTCACCGAACGGCCCGAAATCGTCTGGGGCCTGATCGCCTCGCTGTTCATTGCCAACATCATGTTGCTGGTGATGAACGTGCCCATGGTCAAGGTGTTCGTCCATGTTCTGTCGGTGCCCGGGTTCATCCTGTTGCCGGGCGTGACGATGGTGGCCTTTGTCGGCATCTATTCGCTGTCGGGGTCTTCGTTCGACATGCTGTTGATGGTCGGTTTCGGGGCTATGGGCTATGTGTTCCGCAAGCTCGACATCCCCACGGTTCCGGTCATCCTTGGCATCCTTCTGGGCAATTCGATGGAAGACAACCTGCGCCGGGCCATGACCCTGTCGGATGGCGATTGGACCTATCTTTTCTCGTCGCCCATCGCGATTGGCTTGTGGATCTTTGCAATTGCGGGCTTTGTTGCGCCCATCTTCCTGCGGACCTTCCTCAAGCCACCGGCCCATGCCGAGGCAGCGGATCAAGACTAAGACAAAGGGTATATCATGAAAACGCGCGTGCTGGTGCCGTCAGGAGTTCTGGGTCTGGGCTTCAATCGTGACGCATTGGCCCGCGGGTTGTCCCTGAACCCTGACATCATTGCCATCGACGGAGGGTCCACGGACAGTGGGCCCTTTTCCTTGGGCGCGGGCCAGTCGAAATATTCGCGCGCGGCCTCCAAGGCGGAATGGCGCGATCTGATGGTGGCGCGGGCACAGGCGGGGGTGCCGCTGGTCATCGGAACGGCGGGCACCTGCGGGGCCGATGCCACGGTGGACTGGATGTATGACATCACCTGCGAACTGGCCGCCGAACTGGGCCAAAAGCTGCGCGTCGCCCGTCTGTATTCCAGCCAACCGGCCGCGCGCGTGATCGCCGCGCTGGAGGCCGGAAAAATCACCCCCCTGACGCCCGCACCCGACATCGGGGCCCAAGCGCTGCGCGATATGACCAACATCGTGGCGCTGGCCGGGGCCGAACAGATTCAAGCGGCGCTCGACACCGGCGCCCAGATCATCATCGCGGGCCGCACCACCGACACAGCCACGATCGCGGCCCTGCCCCTTCGGCGCGGGGCGCATCCGGGTGCCGCTTGGCACGGGGCCAAGATCGCGGAATGCGGGGCGCTTTGTTCCACCAACCCGACCTCGGGCGTGATCGTCGTCGATTTCGACGACACCGGCTTCACGGTCGAGGCGATGCACGAAACCGCGCTTTGCACCCCGCATTCCGTTTCGGCCCATATGCTTTACGAAAACACCGATCCGTTCGTGCTGTATGAACCGGGCGGGTATCTGGATGTGCGGCAGGCGCGCTATACCGCGCTTGATGACCGCCGGGTGCGGGTCGAGGGGTCGGAATGGGTGCCCGGGCGATATACGGTCAAGCTGGAGGGCGCGCGCATCGCGGGCTATCAGACCACCATCATGGCCGTCTTGCGCGATGCCCATTACGCGGCCCATGCGCAGGCCTGGGTTGACAAGCTGACCGCCTTTCTGACCGTCGAAATTCAGCGCCGCATGGATCTTGCCCCCACCGACTATCAGATGGAATTTCGGCTGATCGGCGTCAACGGCGCGCTTGGCCCCTTGGAAAATCGGACCGGCACCCCGGTCGAGGTGGGGGTCTTGGGCATTGTCACCGCCCAGACCCAAGCCATCGCCGCCGAAATCGGCAAGCTGATCAACCCCTTTGTCCTGCATTACCCCCTGACCGAGGATGAGGAATTGCCCACCTTTGCCTTTCCCTATTCGCCCGCCACAACCGACCGGGGCGCGCTTTATGAATTCGCCCTGAACCATGTGATGGAGCTGGCATCCCCGATGGAGGCCTTTCGCATCGAAGTCACCGAGGTGGGCGCATGAAACTGTCTGACCGCGTCCTGAAAGTCCGTTCCAAGAATGCGGGGCCCTTCTGGGTCACCATCGACATCTTTTGCGGATCGCCCGCCGCTTATGCCGAAGTGGTGTCCCGTCTGCCGACGGAAACCGTCGCGCGGCTTTATGCGACCGAGATGCAGTTGGTCAAACGGTTCGACATTGCCGATCTGAACGTGGTGAAATTCTCGATCCCGCGCCCGGTCATTCAGGGGGCGGCAGCGGATCGCGACATGCACGGCGCGCAATGGGCGCATCTTTTGGCCGAGACGGAATTGTGACCTTTCTGACCTTTCGCCGGGCCACGACCCTTGGCGTGGCGGCCCTCGGGGCGCTGATCTTCTGGCTGACCCATTTGCCGCTGCCTTTGCTGCTGGGGCCGATGGCGCTTTGTCTTGTGCTTGCGCTGAGCGGGGTGCGGATGCAGGATGCGGGGGTGCTGGGCACCTTTATGCGCACCTTTCTGGGGGTGGCCGTCGGGGCCTCGATCACGCCCGAAACGGTGCGCCACCTGCCAGATTTCGCCCTGTCATTGCTGTTTGTGCCGCTGTTCATCACGCTGATCGGGGCGGCGGGCTATCCGCTGTTTCGCTATGGGTTCAAATTCAACCACCCGACGGCTTGGTATGCCGCGATGCCCGGCGGATTGCAGGATATGCTGGTCTTTGGCGAAGAGGCTGGCGGCGATCCCCGCGCGCTGTCGCTGATCCATGCGACGCGGGTCCTGTTCATCGTGACGCTGGCGCCCTTGGTCATGACCTATTACTGGGGCACCGATCTGACGCAGGCCCCCGGTCGCCCGGCCGCTGACATCGACCCTTGGCAATTGGGGTTGATGGTGGTGTGCGGCTTTGCGGGGTGGAAAATCGCGGAACGGGTCGGGCTGTTCGGGGCTTCGATCCTTGGCCCGCTGATCCTGACGGCGGCGCTGTCGCTGATGGGGATTGTCACCACCCGCCCCCCGGCCGAGATCATCTGGGCCGCACAATTCTTTATCGGCATTGCGGTCGGGGTGAAATATTCCGGGATCACGTGGAAAGAGGTGCAGGTCGATATCGGCGCGGGCATCGCCTATGGCATCGTGCTGGCGCTGATCTCGCTGGCGTTTTTCGAAATGGTGGTGCTGGCGGGCGTGGCCGAACCCTTGAACGCCTTTTTGGCCTTTCTGCCCGGGGGTCAGGCCGAAATGGTGGTGATCGCCATCATCGCGGGCGGCGATCTGGCCTATGTGGTCAGTCACCACCTGTTGCGGATCGTTCTGGTGATCCTGCTGTCGCCGTTGATTTCGCGGCTGTTTCGCTGATCCCCGCACAGGGTCGCCCAAGGATCACCCTTGGGTGACATCGGTGTTATAGATCCAGTCATATCGCGACAGGGCCGCACCGGGGGCCAGACGACCGCCCAAGCGCAGGACGGTGTGGCCAATCACCTTGGCCGGGCCAGAAAGGTGATAGTTGCGGGCGTTGCGGTTGGCGGCCTCCACGATCTTGGCGCACCGGTCTTGGCGCGCAGCCTGATAGGCCGCAATGGCCGCGCCGATGCTGTCATGCTGACCCAGACAGCGGGCCAGAACCCAGGCATCCTCCAGTGCCATATTCGCACCCTGCGCCAGAAAGGGCAGCGTGGGATGCGCCGCATCGCCCAAAAGAACCGCGCCGCCCTGTTCGGTCGCCCGTCCCCAGACCTTGGCCACCGGATGCCGGAACAGGCCCCAGAGCCACGCCTTGTCGACCCCATTCAGCCACCCCTGAACCCGGGGGCCAAAATCGGCAAAGGCCAATTTCAGTTCCATGTCATCATCGCGCAGCGACCAGCTTTCCTCGACCCAGCGGTTGCGTTCTTCGACGGCAACGATGTTGCGCCATTGCCCACCCCGCAAGGGATAGCTGACCAGATGCTTGCCCGGGCCCATGTGAACCTCGGCCACAGCGGGGGCGCCCGGAGTTTCCGGCACCACCGCCCGCCACGCGACCTGACGGGTAAAGAACGGCGCGACACGGCCGTTCAACGCCTCTCGCAGGCGCGAATGCAGCCCATCGGCCCCAATCAGCAGCGGCGCCATCTGGGTTTGGCCTTGGGCATTGGTCCAACGTGGGGCAGGTCCGGACAGATCCACCTCGGTTATTTTTTGTAACAGGCGCAGCTCAACGCCCACATCGCGCGCCCCTTGCAACAGCACTTCGATCAGATCGGCGCGATGCACGAAATGCCAGCCAAGCCCTGGGCGCAGGCGGGCAACATCCAACCGGGTCACCAGATCCCCGTCCAGACCGTCGCGCAGTTCGACCGCCTCGGCACGCAGGCCGATCCGGTCCAGATCGTCGCCCAGCCCCATCGCCCGCAGAACCGCGGCGCCGTTGGGGGAAATCTGCAGACCGGCCCCCACCTCGCGCACGGCCTCGGCCTGTTCCAGAACAGTGACCGACGCGCCCCGCATCGCCAAAGCCCGCGCAATCGCCAAACCCGCGATTCCGGCCCCCAGAACCGTGATATCCTGACCGATCAGGCTCATGCCGCCACCCTATTCCAAATGCGCAAATGAAAAGGCCGGACCCACAGGCCCGGCCGTATTTTCCCAGCCCGCCCGGTCGGATCAAGCCACATTGACCAGACCGACCTGCGACCAATGGTCAGTCTTCGCGATGAACCTTTTCGCGACGCTCGTGCTTTTCCTGCGCTTCCAGCGTCATGGTTGCAATCGGGCGCGCATCCAGCCGTTTCAGGCTGATCGGTTCGCCCGTCATCTCGCAATACCCATATTCGCCATTTTCGATCCGGCGAATTGCGGCATCAATCTTGGACACCAACTTGCGCTGACGATCGCGCGTCCGCAGTTCAAGCGCCCGGTCGGTTTCTTCGCTGGCACGGTCGGCCAGATCGGGAACGTTCCGCGCACTTTCCTGAAGATTGTCGATCGTTTCGGCGCTTTGATCCAAAAGCTCGGCTTTCCAGACCTGCAATTTGCGCCGGAAATATTCAAGCTGCCGGTCATTCATGAAGGGTTCATCTTCGGCCGGACGATAATCATCCGGGAGGAAAACCTCTGGCTTCATCGCAGCATACTCCTTCTCATCGGGTAGCGCTAAGGCAGCACCTGTAACAGCTACGCCGTTGGGCGTGCCAATTACCCCATGCCCATAGGATTGTCACTACACAAAGCCACAAGGTCGGCCAGAAAATCCGAGCCGAGGCCCAAGCATTTGTGGAGTTTCTTCGGGAACAGACCAAATTTTCGAATAATTTTAGAAAATGGCGAAGAAATGCCCTGATCTTTGTTTGCACAAATGCAGAGCATTTATATTCTGACCCAATTCCGGAAACGCATTTTCCCCGTTTTCCCCGAACCGCCCCGGCCCGCGGCAGTCACAAGGACTTTTGCCATGACCAAAGTTCGACACATCCTTTTTTCCCTTTTCGCCGGCGGTCTGGTGACTGCGGCACAGGCTCAGGACATCCAGACGCAGGTCTATTTCCCGAATGTCCGTGGGTGGGAAGTCTCTTCGATCCTGTACAACGGCAGCTATGGCGGCTGCATCACGCGCCCGCTGAACGCCCATTCCCAAGCCCCGGCCTTGGGCCGCGAAAATGGGGTCTGGTATCTGATCTCGCCGTCGTCCCAACCCGATGGCGGCTGGATGCAGGTCGATCTGGCGGTGGACCGGGCCAATTTTCAGGAAAACGCCCAAGTGGGCTATGGCGTGACCGCCATCGAGATGAGCCATGACATCGCCGTGGCCATCGCCCGTGGCAAATGGCTGAGCGCGTGGTACGAAGGCGGCAGCTACCGCTATTCGCTGACCGGCTCGACCGCCGCGATGCTAAAGGTCGAGGAATGCGATGACCGGCAGGGCCAGATTGCCTCGATCCGACCGGCCCCGATCACCCCCCGCCAGCAAAACACCGACATCAGCTCTATCGGCTGGATCGAACCCGGCCATCGCGTCAGCCCGCCCTATGACAGCGATGCCACCTTTCTGGGGGCGAATTGCCCGCAATATGGCGAGTATCAGTCGCTGGCCAGCACGAACGGCGCGTTCCTGCACCTGAAAAACAATTCCAACCGGGCAGCGAAACTGTTCTGGATCGACTTTGACGGCCACAACCGCGAATGGGGCACGGCGGGGCCGGGTCAAACGATCGACCTACAGACCTATGAGCATCATTCCTGGCTGCTCAAGACCTATGACGGCGAATGTCTGGGCGGCCGTCTGATCGTCATGGGCACGGGCGACCAATACCTGACCGTTCAATAGGCGGCCCCGGCTTGCATCTTTGGTTGGGTGCCCTTAGGCCTTGATCCATCGATCAAGCAACAGGTGATCCATGCGCTTTGACAGCACTGACAGCTATATCGCAACCGAAGATCTGGCCGTGGCTGTGAATGCCGCCGTCACGCTGCAACGCCCTCTGCTGGTCAAGGGC
>JALQUQ010000430.1 GCA_023263735.1 Paracoccaceae bacterium
AAAGATATCAATGACATGGTGCTGGCCGGACTAGATGTTAGAAAAATTGTTAAACAGAATACCTTTAGTGGGCTAGAAGCTCGACTAAAATTTACAGGATGGAAACGATGTTAGATAAAAAACAAAGCGAAGCTTTGTTAATCATGCAAGAAGAATGTGCTGAAGTCATTCAGGCCGTAACCAAGATATATAGATTTGGTATTAGTAATTTAAAACCCGGTAAAAAGAAAACCAATATGATGCACCGCGCGAAAGAGATTGTCGCTGCACCCTTGGTGACAAATCAGGTCGAGTTTCACCCGCTGCTCGACCAGTCGCGTCTTTTGAAGGCCGCAGAAGAGACCGGGATTCCCTTGTCATCCTACTGTTCCGTCGCGCGGGGTGAGGTGTTCAAATATCCGCTCTTTGCCGAAATCGGGCAAGCCTATGGTAAATCGGCGGCTCAGGTAGTGCTGCGTTGGATCCTTCAGAAAGGTGTTCCGATCAACACCATGTCCACCAAGGCCGAGAATATTCGCGCCAATTACGAGGTGATGGATTTCACCCTCTCCTCAATCGATATCGCACGCATCGACGCGATGACCTCTACGGGTTACCGCATCGTTGGCAAGGATCTTGTTCCCTACGCGCCTGACTTTGACTGAGATAAAAATGGGGCGGCCATCGCCTTGGCCGCCCCACGCAGACACCGCCAGACAGGGAGGCTACTGGCGGTTCCCCCGGATCAGATCGGATGCTTTTTCCCCGATCATGATCGATGGCGCATTGGTGTTCGAGCCGACCAAGGACGGCATGACAGAACTGTCACAGATCCGCAGCCCATCGACCCCGTGAACCCGCAATTTGGGATCGACAACCGACATCTCGTCCTTGCCCATCTTGCAGGTGCAGGTCGGGTGATAGGACGTGCGGCCATATTGGCGGGCATAGGCTTCGTATTCGGCTTGCGTCCGGACATTCTGATCCGGAAAGCGGATGTGCTTGATGTATTTCTGCAGTGAAGGCTGGCTGAAGATCTCCCGGCTGATCTTTACGCCCTCGGTCGAGATCCGCAGATCGTCGGGATGGCCAAGGAAATTCGGGTCAACGATCGGCTTATCGCGCGGGTCAGGAGAACGCAGGCTGACCGATCCCCGTGCCTTTGGCCGCAGCGTGTAGCTGTTCAGCGTGATCCCTGAAGATCCTTTGGGGACGCTTGGCACCCCCGCCTCTGCCCCTGCGCCGGCCAGAAAGTGGAACTGCAAATCCGGGCTGGGGGCAGATCCGGGACCATCCGCGTACCAGAACGCGCCCCCCTCAACCACGTTGGATGTCACCGGGCCTGAGTTGAACAGGAAATACTGGATCCCGGCCCAAGCCGCCCAGTGTGGCTTGTTGTATTTGTCGAGGCTTTCGTGCCCCTTCAGTTCCGCCACAATGTCGATGCCAAAGTGATCATGCAGGTTCTGGCCCACGCCAGGCAGGTCTTGCACCACTGCAATTCCATGAGACTTCAGATGCGCGGCGGGCCCAATGCCGGACAGCATCATCAGTTTCGGACTGCCGATCGCACCCGACGTCACGATGACCTCACTTTCGGCGCGCGCCATGCGCTTGTCGCTGCCAAGCGCGTACTCGACCCCAATTGCACGCCCCCTTTCGACCACCACGCGCAAAACCAAGGCGCCCGTGACAACGGTAAGGTTCTTGCGCCCCATCGCGGGGCGCAGGTATCCGACCGCAGCAGAGCAGCGCCGGTTGCCCCGCGTCGTGGTCTGGTACATCCCGGCCCCTTCCTGCCGGCTTCCATTGAAATCGGGGTTATAGGGCATCCCGACTTCCTGACAGCTTTGCACAAAGGCCCTGCTCAGCGTGTTTGGTTCGGGGATGTTCGACACGCCAAGGGGGCCATCCGTCCCGTGCCAGTCGCCGGACAGGATCGTGTTGCCCTCAGATCGCAGGAAGTACTTCTGGATGTCCTTGAAGGCCCATCCATCCGCACCCTCTTCTTCTGCCCAGCGGTCATAGTCCGACGGGTGGCCGCGCGTGAAAATCTCGGCGTTGATCGAGGAGCCACCCCCCAGAACACGCGCTTGCGCATAGGGGATTTCACGATTGTTCGCGTGCTTTTGCGGTGCGGTGACCAAGCCCCAAGTCAATGGCCCCGTTGTCATCTTGGCAAAGCCGACGGGCATGTGGATAAGCGGATTGCTGTCCTTGCCGCCGGCTTCGATCAGGCAGACACGGGTGGCTGCGTCTTCGGTTAGCCGGGCCGCCAGAACACAACCGGCGGATCCGCCGCCAACGATCACATAATCATAGCCGCTTTGGACGTGGCTGGTGCTGGTCGTTCCGCTGGACATGGCCATCTCACTTGATCCAATGGGCGCGCTTGCCGATTTCGACGTGGACAGATTTCACCTGCGTGTATTCCTCGACGCCATAGACGCCCGCCTCACGCCCCCAGCCCGATTGCTTGAACCCACCCAAG
>JALQUQ010000431.1:0-262 GCA_023263735.1 Paracoccaceae bacterium
GTTGAAGCTGGGCAACCGCGACGTGAACTTTGACGACCGGGCCGAGGTTGAGGGCGTGTGCCGCGAATTCACCACGCTTTACGCCCGCACCGACGAGACGCATGACGAGGCCCTTTTCAACCAGATTCCCGAGGAAAACCGCAAGGTTGGCCGTGGGATCGAAGTGGGCCAGATCTTCTATTTCGGCACCAAATATTCGGCCTCGATGGGGGCGACGGTGGTGAATGACAAGGGCGAACATGTGCCGGTGGAAATGGGCTCG
>JALQUQ010000431.1:272-2466 GCA_023263735.1 Paracoccaceae bacterium
TGGGGATCGTCAACCTGAAACAGGGCGACGGGGCGGCGGATGCGGCTTGCGAAAGCCTGTACAAAGCCTTGGCCGCCAAAGGGTTGGAAGCGCTTTACGATGATCGTGACGAACGGGCAGGGGCGAAATTCGCCACCATGGACCTGATCGGCCTGCCGTGGCGCATCACCGTCGGGCCGCGCGGTCTGGCCAATGGCGTGGTCGAACTGACCAGCCGCCGCACCGGTCAAAGCGAGGAAATGACGCCCGAGGCCGCCGTTGCGCGGATCGTGGAAATCTACGCAGCCCACCCCTAAGACTTTGAAACCGTAAGAAAAAGGGGCGCCAAGCGCCCCTTTTTCATTGTGTGATCATCCGGCGGGCTGGGGTGGTTCGCCGCACCACCCATTCCGCAAAGACCACGTTGAGCGACCACCAGACGATAAAGACGAGGTCGTAGAGCCCGCCACTTGGGGGGGCTTGGGTGATCAGAAAGATCGGCAGATAGACAAAGGCGATGGTGCCCGACCCCATCCCGATCGCATAGGCGCGGATCATCCAGGCCCTATGCTCTTGAATGTCACGGGCGCGCGCCGCCGCGATGGCCGAGATCAGCGCATAGCACAAGGCCGCCCCCGCAATCCCCCGAAACGTATCGAGGGGCGCGCTGGAAATGCTTTGGATATTGACCAAAATCGACAGGCCCGACAGACCCAGCCCAAGGCCCGCAACACAGTAAACCCAGCCCAACCGTTTGTGCCAAATGCCAAATTTTCGCCGGAGGCTGCGCGAAAACTGCACCGGCCCCAAGATCCCGAAACTTGCCCCGCTGAGCGCATGAAGGAACAGCGACAGCGGCGCCGCGGCAATGCGCAGGCTGTCTGGGGGAAGGGTACCGGTGGGCAGTTGGACCAGTCGCGCGATTGAGATCGTGATCGGCAGGATCGTGCAAAACAAAAGCGTGCCGAGCAAGACTGAGGGCCGGGAAAAGAAACGAAACATGGCAAAAGCTCTTGAACTCAGGGGGTTATTCGGGGCTTGGCCCGTATTGGAAGACCTCTTCCAAGGGGCGGTCAAAAACGCGGGCGATGCGAAAGGCCAGCTCCAACGAGGGGGCGTATTTCGCCGCCTCGATCGCCACGATGGTTTGGCGGGTCACGCCAACCAAATCGGCCAGATCCTTTTGCGTCATTTCGGACGCATCGAACCGCAGCCGCCGGATCGCATTGGTGATGACGAATTTCTCCATTCTATCCCCAAACCCGATAGCTGAGGATACGAACACAATCGCCGGCCAAGGCACTGGCGCACATGGAAAAAAAGATGATGTTCAGCGCCGTCAACATCGTGCTGCCAAGGGCCAGGGCGATGATGCCGCCCAAAATGCCAAAGGTGGCAAAAACCATGGTCGTGGCCATCCCCCGCAGGTGATAGCGCTGATCGCGCTCATCCGACGTGGGCCCCTTTTCCGGCCACATCGCTTTCGCAACCAGAGACAGCGACACCGTCCTCTCAATCGCCATCGGGATCACCCACAACACGGTGCGCGCCCAAACCTGCGGCGCATCGGCCCCCGAAAAGGCCCCGTCGCGGTGCAAATCCCAGATGCACCAGATCATCAGGACATCGACGAAAATGTTGACCAAAAGCCCGATATAGGCGGACCGTTCTTCTTGCGACATCGCATGCTCCACACAGCAAACCTGCGGATGAAGTATGAAATGTCCGACATAATGTAAAGTATCTTTGACACGGGGTCTGGTAAACCTGACCCCTGCATCAGGGCTGGCCCAGTGATCGGCTGGCCGAGCTTTGGGTTGCGCGGCCCAAATTCCCTGATACTGTCCGCCGCGATCGGAGGATATCATGGCACAAAAAGCACTCATCACCTGGGGCGGTTGGGAGGGACACCAACCCGACGTGGTCGCGGCCCTTTTCGCTCGCTGGTTGCGCGACGCGGGGATGGAGGTCGAGGTGACCGACAGCCTCTCCTGCTTTGATGATCCGGGCAAACTGGCCGACCTCAGCCTCATCGTCCCGGTCTGGACCATGTCCGAGATCGGCAAAGATCAGGCCGACAATGCCGCCGCCGCCGTCGCTTCGGGCGTGGGGCTGGCGGGCTGCCACGGCGGCATGTGCGATTCCTTCCGCACCAATGTGGTCTGGCAATTCATGACCGGCGCGCAATGGGTGGCCCATCCGGGCAATGACGGGG
>JALQUQ010000432.1 GCA_023263735.1 Paracoccaceae bacterium
CTCGCCAGTCACGACCAACCGGGCTTTAGCCACTTCGGCAAATCGCTTGACCACTTCATGGACCTGACCGGGGTGCACAAACATGCCACGCACCTTGGTGGTCTGATCGGCGCGGCCCATCCAGCCCTTGATCCGGCGGTTTGTCCGCCCACAGGGGCTTTGCCCCGGCATCACGGCGGACAGATCGCCAGTGGCAAAGCGGATCAGCGGATAATCGGGGTTGAGGCTGGTCACCACCACCTCGCCCACTTCGCCGTCGGGCACCGGGTCGCCCGTGCCGGGGCGCACGATTTCCACGATGACCCCTTCGTCGAGGATCATCCCCTCCATTGCGGGGGATTCATAGGCGATATTGCCCAGATCGGCGGTCGCATAGCATTGCAGGCACTGAATGCCGCGATCCGCGTACCATTGGCGCAAACTGGGAAAAAGCGCGCCCCCCGACACGGCGGCCCGCCGGATCGACAGGGCTTCGCCCATCTCATCGGCCTTTTCCAGAATGACCTTCAGATAATCCGGCGTCCCCGCATAGGCGGTGGTCCCGATATCCGCCGCCGCCCGCACCTGCAGCTCGGTCTGCCCGGTGCCCGCCGGCAAGATCCTTGCGCCAACCGCCCGGGCCCCGTTTTCAAAGATCATTCCAGCCGGCGTCAGATGATAGCCAAAGCAATTCTGCACGATATCCTTGGGGCCAATGCCCAATCCATGCAGGAACCGCCCCACACGCCACCAATCATGGCTGACCCCGCCCGGTTCATAGATCGGGCCCGGAGACTGGAAATAATGCACGATATCGCCCACGGCCATGTCGCCAAAGGGCGGGTTTGCCTTTTGACGGGCCCCCAGATCGGCCTTGCGCAACACCTCAAGCGACGCCAGATCCTGCAGCTGTTGCAAAGGCGCCAGCCCCTGCCGCGCAAGCAAGCGATTCAGGATCGCCAATTGACCGGCTTCACGCGCATCTGCGCTGCGGGTTTCCAAATCATCATAATGTGCCATCGCGCGCACCTCTGCCCCGTCTGCCATCAGGAAAGCCAACGTTTGCGGCGCCGATAACTGCGCACGTTGCGAAAGCTGTTGCGGCCATCATCCGACATCCCAAGGTAGAATTCCTTGACATCCGGGTTTTCGCGCAAATCTTTGGCGGGCCCATCCATGACGACGCGGCCGCTTTCCAGAATGTACCCGTAATGCGCATAGCGCAGCGCCACGTTGGTGTTCTGTTCCGCCAGAAGAAAGGTCACCCCCTCGCCTTCGTTGACCGCTTTCACGATCTCGAAAATCTGCTCCACCAGTTGCGGGGCAAGCCCCATGCTGGGTTCATCCAACAGGATCATTTCCGGCCGGCTCATCAACGCGCGGCCAATGGCCACCATCTGCTGTTCACCGCCCGAGGTGTAGCCAGCCTGCGACCGGCGACGCTCTTTCAAACGGGGGAAATAGGTGTAGACCATGTCCAGATCGCGGGCGATCGCGGCCGATCCGTCGCCCCGTGTATAGGCCCCGGTCAAAAGGTTTTCCTCGACCGTCAGATGTTCAAAGCAATGCCGTCCCTCCATCACCTGGATGACACCCTTGCGCACCAGTTCGGCGGGCGACAGGTCCTGCACCTTTTCGCCGCGATACTGGACGGACCCTTTGGTCACTTCGCCCCGCTCTGATTTCAACAGGTTCGAAATGGCCTTCAATGTCGTGGTCTTGCCCGCCCCGTTGCCGCCCAAAAGCGCCGTGATCCCCCCTTTGGGAACGGAAAGGCTGACGCCTTTCAAAACGAGGATCACGTGATTGTAGATCACCTCGATGTTGTTGACCTCAAGCAAGGCCTGATCGGTCTTGGTCGCATCCAGCATGGCTAAGGCTTCCGATGATGGGAAAGGAGGGTGCCCCGGCCGCACGGCCGGGACACCCGTTCAGATCAGTTGCAGCGTTCTGCGATGTTGTTTTCCGCAGCGAATGCGCCCGAATCTTCGGCGATCAGCGGGTCCAGAACCTCGGCATCCGACACGATCCAATCCGACGCGGAATTCCAGGTCTTGGCCATGGCATCCCACTGATAGATCTTGGCCGAGCCCGGGCCGCCGTGATCGGCGCAGGTGGCGGCAATCGGCTGTGCGAAATCGGGCAGCCCCAATTCGACCAGACGTTCCGCCGTCAGGTTCAACCCTTCCATCGCGCCCCGCAGATCAGCCGCGGTGATCGCGCTCTTGCCCGATGCGGCCTGTGCGGCACGGATGCCTTCGGAAATCACCATCGCCGCATACATGCCGCGCGAATAAAGCACCGACCCCGACTGATCGCCCGCACCCGCGGCCTTGCCGGCCTCAAGCACATATTTCTTCAGGTCGGCATAGACCGGATAATCGGCCCCCGTCCCGTGGAAGCTGATCGACTTGTACCCATTGGCCTTTTCACCCGCCGGGATCACGTCATTTTCCGAACCCGACCACCAG
>JALQUQ010000433.1 GCA_023263735.1 Paracoccaceae bacterium
CAAAGGTGCCACATGACCGCCGAACCCGCCGCGAAAACTCTTGTCTTGTCCAGCGACCACGCCGCCATCGGCCTGCGTCAGGCCATTGCGGCCCATGTGTCCGCCCAAGGCTGGCAGGTCGAGGATATTGGGCCGACGACCCCGGAAAGCACCCCCTATCCGCAGCATGGCGCCGCCGCCGCGCGCCGCGTTGCCTCGGGCGAGGTGCGGTTTGGGATCATCCTTTGCGGCACGGGGCAGGGCATCATGATGGCCGCGAACAAGGTGCCGGGCATTCGCTGCGGGGTCTGCGCCGAACCCTTTTCCGCCCGTATGATCCGCCAGCACAACGATGCCAACATGCTTTCGATCGGTGCGCGCGTGGTGGGCGAGGCTTTGGCCTTTGAGATCGTCGATGCCTTCCTGTCGGCCGAATTCGAAGGGGGCCGCCATGCGACCCGCGTCGATATGATCAAGGCGCTGGAAGACTGAGCCCCAGTTCCAGCCCCCCATCATGTCCGCCCCCGCTGATGCCCCTGTGACGGCCACGCCCCAACCGATGGGGTTTCGCGACGGATTGACCGCCGCGCTGCCGATCATCGTGGGATATTTCCCGATTGCCTTTTCCTTTGGCGTCTCGGCCACGCGGGCGGGTCTGACGGGGGGCGAGGCGGTCATGCTCTCGGTGGTCATCTATGCCGGGGCGGCGCAGTTTCTGGCCTTGGCCTTGGTGACCTCGGGCGCGCCTTTGTTGGTTTCGGCGGTGACGCTGATTGCCATGAACCTGCGTCATCTCCTTTATGGTCCGGCCCTGTTGCGGCGGGCGGGAAAAGAGGCCAGCACGCGCCAAGCCTGGGCCTGGGCCTTTGGTCTGACGGATGAGGTGTTTGGCGCGGCCCTTGGTGCCCTTGCCCGAGGAAAGCGGTTTTCCGAACCGATGATGTTCGGCCTTGGCCTTGGCGCCTATGCGGCATGGGTCAGCGGCACGGCCGTCGGGGCGCTGGCCGGGGGTGGGGCCTTGGCCGCCTATCCCGCGCTGGATGCGGGCCTTGGCTTCATGCTGCCCGCGCTGTTTCTGGCGCTTTTGCTGTCGGTTCTGTCGCGCGTTCAGATTCCGACCATTGCCGTTGCCGCGGTGGCCACCATCGCCGGAACGGTCTGGATCGATGGCACGGCGGGCATCCTGTGCGGCATGGTCGCGGGGGCCCTGACCGGCGTGCTGCGGAGGCCCCATGCGTCTTGACCTTTTTGCCATGGCACTGGCCGTCGGGCTGGCCACTTGGGCCTTTCGCTATGGTCCCACGCGGCTGAACCTGTCGAACATGGCGCCCGACAGCCTGCTGAACCGGTTTCTGAATGCCACCGGCCCGGCAGCAATTGCCACCTTGTTTGTCGCTTCGGTTTTGCCATACCTTGAACAGGCGGGCGGTCACGAAATTCCTCTGGCTCTGGGAACCTTGGCCGTGCTGGGCGGGTTTGCCTGGCGTCGTTCGGTGGTGATCGCCACGCTGTGTGGGGCCGTGGTCTTTGGCCTTGCCTCTGCCCTTGTCTAAAGGAAACACCATGCTGGAAATCACCCCCGCCAAAGTCGTCCAGATCATTTTTCTGCACCGTGAGGGGCGGCGGGGGGAGGCAGAGCTGCACGCCTTTTTCGACGCCCTGAACGAAGACGAACGCGCCCATCTGACAGCCATCGCCTGGGTCGGGCGCGGGGCGTTCGAGCCCGAGTCCTTTGCGCAGGCCGTGGCCAATGCCCGGACCGAGGCCACCATCCCCACCGCCGATTATCTGATGGGCATGCCGCATCTGGCCGAAAACCTCGAATCCGGTCTGGATGCCTTGGGCATTGATGTGACGGGCGAGGAAGAAGACCTTCTCTGACCCCTTGATCCGGTGCGGGTGGGTTCCAATATATTCGTCAAGTTGAATATAGGAGGGCGCGATGGCAGCCACGGCAAAACTCATCTGCACCGCATGTGGGCAGGGCAACCGCATCCCGCTGGACCGGTCGGGCGACAACCCCAAATGCGGCGTCTGCGGCGCGGGTCTGATCACTGGCAAGGTGGCGGAACTGGACGTCCAAACCCATGACAAGGCCACCCGCACCGACGAACTGCCTCTGCTGGTCGATTACTGGGCCCCATGGTGCGGCCCCTGCCGGATGATGGCCCCCGAATTCGCCAAAGCCGCGCAAAGCCTTTCCGGCCGCGCCCGCTTTGCCAAGATCAACACCGAAGACCACCCCCAAATCTCCCAACGCCTCGGCATCCGAGGCATCCCCCTCCTGATCCTCTGGCACAAGGGGCGAGAGGTTGCGCGTTTGGCAGGCGCAAGGCCAGCGGCAGAGATTGCAAGGTTCGTGCAGGAGGCGCAGGTGGGGGTGTGAGGGACGAGATTTGGAATTGAGCTCAGGGTCGCGCAAATAAGGCCCCCTGAAGATAGACGGGTTTACTATGAAACCATAT
>JALQUQ010000434.1 GCA_023263735.1 Paracoccaceae bacterium
ACAGCCCCCAAGGGGATCGAGGATCTTTTGGGTCAGGGCGGGATCGGCGATCTGATCGGCGCGGTTCTGACCTCGGCCAAAGCCGCGAAATCGGTGGCCAAGGACCGCACCGCCAAGGTGGAGCTGGAAGCGGCCCTGATGCTGCGCGTGATGATCAGCGCGATCAAGGCGGATGGAAAGATGGATGCGGCCGAGAAAAAGCGCCTGATGTCGGCCATGGGCCGGGCCTCGGATGCGGAAATCGGCTTTGTGAATGCCGAACTTTCGGGCAAGACCGACATTGACAAACTGGTGGCCGATATCCCGCGCGGGCTTGAGGAAAAGGCCTATGTCACCGCGCTTTTGGCCATCAATCTTGACCAGCCAAGCGAGGCCGACTTTCTGCACGCCCTGGCCCAAGCCTTGGGGCTGACCCCAAAAGAGGTGAATGCCCTGCACCGGTCGTGCCATGCGCCGCCCCTCTCGGGCTAAGGTCTGCGCAATATGGCTTGGCAGCCCGGATCAACATCGGCTACAGGGCGCAAAACGAGTGGACTGACGCCATGACCGACATCATCGCCCGATGCGAGGCCAAGGGCCTGCGCATGACCGACCAGCGCCGCACCGTGGCCCGGGTTGTGGGAGAGGCCGAAGACCACCCCGATGTCGAGGACCGCTAGGGCCTCGCGACACCGACCCTCGGATTTCGCTGGCCACCGTCTATCGCACGGTCAAGCTGTTCGAAGAGGCGGGGATCCTGGAAAAGCTCGAATTCGGCGACGGTCGGGCGCGGTATGAAGATGCCGACCGCGATCACCACGACCATTTGATCGATGTCTCGACCGGACAGGTGATCGAATTCGTCGACCCCGAGATCGAACAGCTTCAGGAAAAGATCGCCGCGCGGCTGGGCTATCGCCTGATCGGCCACAAGCTGGAACTCTTGGCCGTTCCCTTGTCAAAGGCACCGAAATCGTGACATCGCACCGAACGGCGCCCGGCACCGCGGCAGAGAATGCGCGCGGGGCTCTTTTGATGGTGGTGGCCATGTTGGCCTTTGCCTTCGAGGACCTGTTCCTGAAACGCGCCGCAACCGCCCTTTCGGCGGGTCAGGTCATGGCCATGATGGGGGCCGCGGGGGCGACCCTGTTCTGGGGGCTGGCGCTTTATCGTGGCGACCCGATCCTCAGCCGCCACGCCTTTCATCCGGCCGCGCTGACCCGGTCTCTGTCCGAGGCCGTCGCGTCGGTCTTTTATCTGATCGCGCTGACCCTGATCCCGCTGTCGATGAATGCGGCCCTGCTTCAGGCCTCGCCGCTTGCCGTGACCTTTGGCGCGGCGATCTTCTTGCGCGAACCGGTGGGCTGGCGGCGGTGGACGGCCATCACCCTTGGCTTTGTCGGCGTGCTGGTGATCCTGCGCCCCGGCACCGATGGCTTTACCCCCGCCGGCCTGCTGACCGTCTTGTGCGTGCTGGTGCTGACGGCGCGCGACCTTTCGACCCGGGTCATGCCCGCCACCATCTCGACCCTGCAATTGGCCACATGGGCCTATCTGGCTTTGATACCGACCGGTCTGGTGCTGATGTGGGCCCAAGGCACCCCGGCCCAGGCGGTTTCGCCCCGCTATTGGGGCGATCTGTCCGGCGCGGTGCTGACCGGCGTCTTTGGCTATTACGCCGTGACCGCCGCCATGCGCAAAGGCGATGTCTCAGTCGTCGCCCCCTTCCGCTATGTGCGGCTGGTGTTTGTGGTGATCCTTGCCATGGTCTTTCTGTCGGAAACGCCCGACACGGCCACCCTCGCCGGCTCTGCCCTGATCATCGGATCGGGTCTTTACAGCTTTTGGCGCGAAACGGTCCGCCGAAAACGCCGCTAAAGCGGGCCGGGGGCTCCGCGGTTTTGCCCCGTCCCCCGCCACATTTCCGGGCCAAGCCGCGATTGATAGCGCAACCGCACGCATTTGACCCCAAACCAACTCTTTCCTTGTGCCCCGCCCCAAGGTAAACCCCGGCGCGAGAGCACCATATTCCTAGCGACGGGGGCCCCCCATGAGCACGATTATTGACATTCACGCCCGTGAAATTCTGGACAGCCGCGGCAACCCGACGGTTGAAGTTGATGTGACGCTGGAAAGCGGCGCATTTGGCCGCGCAGCCGTCCCCTCGGGCGCATCGACCGGCGCGCATGAGGCGAATGAGCGCCGCGATGGCGACAAGAGCCGTTATCTGGGCAAGGGCGTGCTGGAAGCCGTCGCCGCCGTCAACGGCGAAATCGCCGAAGAACTGGTGGGCTTTGACGCCACCGAACAGGTCGGCATCGACCGCACCATGATCGAGATGGACGGCACCCCGAACAAATCGCGTCTGGGCGCCAATGCCATTCTGGGCGTCTCGCTGGCCGTGGCCAAGGCCGCCGCCGAATTCACCGGCCAGCCGCTGTTCCGCTATGTGGGCACATAGCCGC
>JALQUQ010000435.1 GCA_023263735.1 Paracoccaceae bacterium
GGGCGGGGCCTTTGTGGCCTTTGGGTCCTCGCGTGCCTTTGACGGGGCGGCGTTGGGCTTTTTGCGGTTTTGATCCTGTGGCGCGCGTCGCTGCTTTGTCACACCATGCGGTTGCGGCATGAGAGTTTTCAAACAGATTAATTGATCCGCAGGATTTCAAGGCTCATGATGAAAACATGAGCGGTTTGAAAACTTTCCTTCTTGGTCTGTTTCTGTGCCAGCCTGCGATGGCCGACACAACGCCGCTTGCGCCCCAACCCGGTGAGGAATTGTTGTATCAATTCGCCAGCTGCACGGGGCGGTTTTCGGCTTTGGTCGAACATCAGTGGATGTTTGACGGCGATGCGTCCGAAATCACGATCAAGGAGATGCAGGCGATGGCGTCGATCGTGGATGCCATCTTGGCCGCAGATCAGGGCCGTCGCGCCTTGAATTGGAGGATTGAGGCAAAGGTGGCCTATCGCCATCTCTTGTCCTTGACGGTGTTCGGTCCGCAGACGCGGGGCCAAATCGCCCTCAAGCTGCGCGCCGACCGGATGTTGTCGGATTGCCGCGCGCTTTTGTTGGGTTAGGGGCGCCAAAACGGCGCCCCCTGCCCGACTTACTTGGCCGCTTTGGTGGCGTTTGCCCACCAGACCACATCGTCCAGCATTGCCTTGGCCGAAGGCGCGATGACGGCTTCGATATCGCCCAGATTGCCCGAACCGCCGAAGCCGGGGTGGACCTTGAAGAAATCGCTGCCGCCGATGCGCACGGCGTTGCGGACCGGAACCATTTGCAGTTCGACGGCGATGTTTTGCAGATGGCCCAAGGCGTTTGCGCCGCCCATCGACCCATAAGACACGGCCCCTGCGGGCTTGCGGGCCCATTCCACATAGGCCTGATCCAGAGCGTTTTTCAGCGCACCGGTGATCGAGCGGTTATATTCGGCCACGACAAAGATATAGCCGTCGAATTCGGCGATTTTCTTTTGCCATTTGACGGCCACTTCGTTCTGGGTCGGGGCCCAGGCGTTCGATGCGACCTCATCAAAGAACGGCATCGGAAAATCACGCAGATCAACGACTTCGACGTCGATGTCGCCCCGGGCTTCGGCCTGCGCCTTGATCCATGCGGTGGGGATATCGGCAAAGCGGGTCGGACGGGTAGAGCTGACGATGATTGCGATTTTCGGGTTGGCCATGTTCGCCTCCTGTTCAGGAAAATTCGACTGGGGCGAAGGTGGCGCGAAAGCCCCTGTGCGGCAATTCTCCGTGCTCGCGCCGATGCTGTGCGGCCATGCACGAAAATGCCCTCTTGCCTTTGCCCCAAACCGCACAAGTCCCCTTGCCGAGGGGGCTGCACAATGCGATGTTCCCGCCATGAGCAAGCCCTCCGACAACCCCGCCGATCCGTTCAAGAAAGCCCTCGCCGAAGCGACGCGGACGATGGCTGACGATTCTGAAATGAGCGTCGCCTATTCGGTGGACCCGCCGGGTATGAACAAGGAGGGCGTGCGCCTTCCCCAAGTCAGCCGCCGGATGACGCGGGACGAGGTTCTTTTGGCCCGGGGCACCGCCGATGCCTTTGCCCTGCGTCGCAAGTTCCATGATGAGGCGATGCACAACCGCTATGTGCCCGCCGGACAAATGGCGCGCGACATCTACGACGCGATGGAAGCCGCGCGCTGCGAGGCGGTGGGGGCGCGGGCCATGCCCGGCACCGCCGGAAACATCGACGCCAAGATCGCGCATGAAGCGGATCGCAAGGGCTATGGTCAGGTGACCAATGCGCAAGATGTGCCGTTGTCGGTGGCCGCGGGCTATCTGGTGCGCCATCTGGCGACCGGCCGCCCGATGCCCGCTTCGGCTGCCAATGTGATGAACCTGTGGCGCGGCTTTATCGAAGAGCAGGCGGGCGACACGCTGGGCGATCTGGACGCGGTGCTGGCCGATCAGCAGGCCTTTGCCCGGCTGACGCGGCAGGTGATCAAGGATCTGGGCTATGGCGATCAGTTGGGCGAAGACCCCGATCAGCCCGAAGATCAGGAAGATCCGCAGGATCAGGCCCAGGAAGACGATCAGGACCCGGACTCGACCGGCGAGGACGACAGCCAGGAAGATGAGGCCGAAGCCAGCCCCGAGCGCAGCCAGGACCAGCAACAGGACCAGCAGCAAGCTCAGGTGTCGATGGATGACGACGCCGACAAGGAACAGGGCGACGAGCAGGAATTGCCGGACGGAGAGGCCCCACTGGAGCCGCCACCGCCTCCGCCCCATTCGAACGCCGACCCGAATTACACCGTTTACACCACCGACTTTGACGAAGAGATCAAGGCCGAGGATCTGGCGGAACCGGCCGAACTGGACGAACCCGCCGCCGGAGCGGACGCCGAACCAGTAGTCGACCAGCTTGGCGGTTCCCCCGGCGGTGTCGAGGAACACGTTGTAATAGGCGACC
>JALQUQ010000436.1 GCA_023263735.1 Paracoccaceae bacterium
GCCCGAAAGATGATCGAAATTCGCCAAGAAAACCCGCTGACCGACGATCTGGCCCTGCTGTTCGAACGGCATACGGCCGATATGCACGCCGACACCCCGCCCGAAAGCATCCATATGATGGATCGCGGCGCCTTGAACGCGCCCGGCATCTGGTTTTACGTGTTGCGCGACGGCGGCAGCCCCTTGGCGATGGGTGCCTTTAAACAGATCGATGCGACGCATGCCGAGATCAAATCCATGCATGTGCTGACCGAAGCGCGCGGGCGCGGGCTGTCAAAGGCCATGCTGGCTCATCTGATGCACAGCGCCCGGGCCCAAGGGATCACCCGTCTGTCGCTGGAAACCGGGGTGCAGCCCACCTTTGTCGCCGCGCGCGCCCTGTACGAACGGGCCGGCTTTGTGGAATGCCCGCCCTTTGAGGGGTACTGGGATGACCCCAATTCCCTGTTCATGACCCGCGAACTTGAGGCCTGAGGCGCGACTTTCGCTTTGAACTTCTGACCAAGGCTTTGTATGACAAGGCAACGGTCCCGTAGCTCAACTGGATAGAGCAGCTGCCTTCTAAGCAGCGGGTTGGGCGTTCGAGTCGTCCCGGGATCGCCACTTGCTTGCGGATTTTCACCGCGGGCCACTGGGGGCCACGGGCGATCTGATCCATGCGGCAAAATGCTTTCCTGAATGTCGAAATGTCTCTGAACGGGCGCCGGTGGGTGGGCCCCAGCGGGGATGAGGCGCGTCTGGCCGAGGCGATGGCGCAGTCCACCCGCCTGCCGCTTGCCCTGTGTCACACGCTGGTGCGGCGCGGCGTCACCCCGGATCAGACGGCCGCGTTTCTGGCCCCGGCGCTGCGCGATTTGCTGCCCGATCCGCTAACGTTGCGCGATATGGCCCCAGCGGCAGAGCGGTTTCTGGCGGCGGTGCGGCGGCGCGAACGGATCGCGGTCTTTGCCGATTATGACGTGGATGGCGGCAGTTCGGCGGCCTTGCTGCTGACATGGCTGCGGGCGATGGGGCGGCAGGCGACGCTGTATATCCCGGACCGGATCGACGAAGGCTATGGGCCGAACGTTCCCGCCATGCAGTCGCTGGGTGCTGCGCATGATCTGATCTTGTGCGTCGATTGTGGCACGCTGAGCCACGAACCGATTGCCGCGGCGGGATGCGATGTCATCGTACTGGATCACCATTTGGGGACCGAGACCCTGCCCCCGGCGGTGGCGGTGGTGAACCCGAACCGGATCGATGAAAGCGGCGATCTGGGCCATCTTTGCGCGGCCTCGGTCGTGTTTTTGCTGCTGGTCGAGGCGAACCGTCGTCTGCGGGGCGAGGGGGTGACCGGCCCCGATCTGATGGCGATGCTCGATCTGGTGGCGCTGGCCACCGTGGCCGATGTGGCCCCGCTGATCGGGGTCAACCGGGCGCTGGTGCGACAGGGGCTAAAGGTCATGGCGCGGCGCGAACGCCCCGGCCTTTTGGCCTTGGCCGATGTCGCCCGGATGGATCAGGCCCCCACCCCCTATGCGCTTGGCTTTGTGCTTGGGCCACGGGTGAATGCGGGGGGGCGGATCGGGCAGGCCGATCTGGGGGCCAGATTGCTGGCCACCGATGACCCGCGAGAGGCCGCGACCTTGGCCCAGCGTCTGGATGAGTTGAACACCGAGCGCCGCGAGGTCGAGGCGCGGGTGCGTGAAGAAGCCATGGCGCAGGCCGAGGCGCGCGGGCTGGAGGCCCCCCTGGTCTGGGCGGCGGGCGAAGGCTGGCATCCCGGCGTCGTCGGCATCGTGGCCGCGCGGATGAAAGAGGCGACCAACCGCCCGGCCATCGTGATCGGGCTGGAAGGCGGGATCGGCAAAGGCTCGGGCCGGTCGGTTGCGGGCGTCGATCTGGGAGCCGCGATCCAACGGCTGGCGGCGGATGGGCTGTTGATCAAGGGCGGCGGCCACCGCATGGCGGCGGGTTTGACCGTGGCCAAGGATCAGATCGAACCGGCCATGGCGCGTTTGGCCGATCTGCTGGCCCGGCAAGGGGCGGGCGAGGAAGGCCCGCGCGAACTGCGCATCGACAGCCTGCTGATGCCAACCGCCTGCACGCCGGAAATGGTTGACCAGATTGAACAGGCGGGTCCCTTTGGTCAGGCGGCCCCTGCCCCGCGCTTTGCCTTTGCCGACATGCCAGTGACATCGCGCCGGATCGGCGACAAACACCTGAAACTCAGCTTTGGCGATGGGATGGGCCAGCGGGTCGAGGCGATTGCCTTCAACGCCTATGACGGCCCCTTTGGCCCGGCGCTGGACAATCCCGGCCATAACCGCTTTCACCTTGCCGGGCGGCTGGAGCTGAACCACTGGGGCGGGCGCACGAAAGTTCAACTTCGGCTGGAAGACGCGGCAATCGCGTGATTTTTCCTCTTGCGAGTCACCCGCACCCCCTCTAAACACC
>JALQUQ010000437.1 GCA_023263735.1 Paracoccaceae bacterium
AAGACCCGCTGGGCGAAGCCTGGTTTTTCAAGCTGAAGATCGACGATCTGTCGGCCTTGGACGATTTCATGGACGAAGACGAATACGCCGAATTCATCGGCTGACGCTGGAAGCGGCAAAAATCTTGACCAAGATTTTTGCAAATTCCTTTGAAAGGAATTTGGCGGGCGCGCTTGTGCCCGCTGGGGACGGTTTTTCAGGAACAGAGCCATGGCTTACACGCCCGTCAACTATAATCCCTATGATTTTGCCAACCGCCGTCACATTGGCCCGTCGCCGTCGGAAATGGCGGCCATGCTGGCTGTCGTCGGGGTCAAGGATCTGGAGGAACTGATCGATCAGACGGTTCCCGCCTCGATCCGCCAATCTTCGGCCTTGGGCTGGGCGCCTTTGGCCGAACATGAGCTGTTGGAAAAGATGCGCGCCGTCGCGGCCAAGAACCGGGTGATGACCAGTCTGATCGGGCAGGGCTATTACGGCACCGTGACGCCTCCGGCCATCCAGCGGAATATTCTGGAAAATCCGGCGTGGTACACGGCCTATACGCCCTATCAGCCCGAGATTGCGCAGGGCCGGCTGGAGGCCTTGCTGAATTATCAGACGATGGTCTGTGATTTGACCGGGTTGGATGTGGCCAATGCCTCGCTTTTGGATGAGGCGACGGCCGCCGCCGAGGCGATGACCATGGCCGAGCGCAGTGCCAAATCCAAGGCGCGCGCGTTTTTCGTCGATCGCAATTGCCATCCGCAGACCATTGCGGTGATCCAGACCCGCGCGTTGCCCTTGGGGATCGAGGTGATCGTGGGCGATCCGGCCAAGCTGGAGGCGGACACGGTTTTCGGGGCGATTTTCCAGTATCCGGGCACTTATGGCCATCTGTGTGATTTCACGCCCGAAATCGAACGGCTTCACGCGGCCAAGGCCATTGCCATTGTGGCGACCGATCTTTTGGCGCTGACCATGTTGAAAGAGCCGGGGGCGATGGGGGCTGATATTGCCGTCGGGTCGGCGCAGCGGTTTGGTGTGCCCATGGGGTATGGCGGCCCGCATGCGGCCTTTATGTCGTGCCGGGACGATCTGAAGCGGTCGATGCCGGGGCGGATCGTGGGGGTGTCGATCGATGCGCGCGGCAACAAGGCCTATCGCCTGTCGCTGCAAACGCGCGAGCAGCATATCCGCCGCGAAAAGGCCACGTCGAACGTTTGCACGGCGCAGGCGCTTTTGGCGGTCATGGCCAGCATGTACGCGGTGTTTCATGGGCCCAAGGGGCTGCGCGCCATTGCCGAGCGCGTGCATTTCCTGACCGTGCGTCTGGCGCGGGCGTTGAAAGCGGCGGGGGCCAAGGTCAGCCCGGCCGCGTTTTTCGATACGATCACGGTCGAGGTGGGCGTGGGGCAGGCGGGCATTCTGGCCGCTGCACGGCATGAGGGGCTCAATTTCCGCAAGATCGGCACCGACCGGGTGGGCATCACGCTGGACGAGACGACCGACGAAAAGGTTCTGGTCCGCGTCTTGCGCGCCTTTGGGATCGAGGGCGTGCCACCGCACCGCGCCACCATCGGCTTTCCCGAGGCCTTGGTGCGCCAATCCGATTATCTGACCCATCCGGTTTTTCACATGAACCGGGCCGAGTCGGAAATGATGCGGTATATGCGCCGCCTGTCTGACCGCGATCTGGCGTTGGATCGGGCGATGATCCCGCTGGGGTCTTGCACGATGAAGCTGAACGCCGCGGCCGAGATGATGCCGATCACCTGGCCCGAATTTGGCAGCCTGCACCCCTTTGCCCCGTTGGATCAGGCGCAGGGCTATCACGAGGCGATTTCGGACCTGCAAGAAAAGCTGTGTGACATCACCGGCTATGATGCCTTTTCCATGCAGCCCAATTCGGGTGCGCAGGGGGAATATGCGGGGCTGTTGACCATTCAGGCCTATCATCGGTCTCGCGGCGACGATCAGCGCAATGTCTGTCTGATTCCGGTGTCGGCGCATGGCACCAATCCGGCGTCGGCCCAGATGGCGGGGATGAAGGTCGTCGTGGTGAAATCGGCGCCGAATGGCGATGTCGATCTGGACGATTTCCGCGCCAAGGCCGCCGAGGCGGGCGACAAGCTGGCGGCCTGCATGATCACATATCCCAGCACGCATGGGGTGTTTGAGGAGACCGTGCGCGATGTCTGCAAGATCACCCATGACCACGGCGGGCAGGTCTATATCGACGGGGCCAACATGAACGCGCTGGTCGGTTTGGTAAAGCCGGGCGAGATTGGCGGCGACGTCAGCCACCTGAACCTGCACAAGACCTTCTGCATCCCCCACGGCGGTGGCGGCCCCGGCGTCGGCCCGGTCTGCGTGGTGGCCGACCTGGCCCCCTACCTGCCCGGCCATGCGACCGCCAGCGCCCAGGGCGCCTACGTCGGTCCGGTCAACGACACC
>JALQUQ010000438.1 GCA_023263735.1 Paracoccaceae bacterium
GTTCGTTGTCGGCCCAGCCAGCACGGCCCGAGGCATAGACATAGGGGAAGTCCAGCTGATCGTCATTCGCGCCAAGGTTCGAAAACAGGTCGAACACTTCGTTCAACGCGCGGTCGGGTTCGGCATCGGGCTTGTCGACCTTGTTCAGCACCACGATGGGGCGCAGGTTCAGGGCCAGCGCCTTGGCCAGCACGAATTTGGTCTGCGGCATCGGGCCTTCGGCGGCGTCAACCAGCAGGCAAACGCCATCGACCATCGACAGGATGCGCTCCACCTCGCCGCCAAAGTCGGCGTGGCCGGGGGTGTCGACGATGTTCACGCGGGTTCCGTTCCATTCCACGCTGGTACATTTCGCCAGAATGGTGATGCCGCGTTCGCGTTCGATGTCATTGCTGTCCATCGCGCGTTCGCTGACGGCCTGACCTTCGCGGAAGGCGCCCGATTGTTTCAGAAGCTCGTCAACGAGCGTGGTCTTGCCATGGTCGACGTGCGCGATAATGGCGATGTTGCGAAGCTCCATCGGAGGTCACTTTCCATATGTCCTGATTTTGGGGCGGCGATAGCGCAGAAGCCCCGAAAAGGCCAGAGGGAAAGCGGTTCACGTTGCAATATAGCGGTCGCGGCGGTGATTCATCGCAATCACAAGGTTGACCACGACCGCCCCAAGGAAGGACCAAGCCACCGTTTCCACATCGCGCAACATCAGGGCAAGGGCGAAAACCACCACGTCAAAGGCAAGTTGCGTCCACCCGGCGCGAAATCCGGTCTTGTCTTGCAGCCAGACGGCCAAGACCCCAATTCCCCCCAGACTGGCCCCATGGCGAAAAAGCGCGAGCAGCGCAGAGCCACAGGCAAAACCAAAAAGCACCGCGCCAACCGCCGGATGCAGGTTTCCAAAGCTGAGATAGGTCGGCAAGATGCCACTGAGCACCGATAGAAGCGCCACGGCGATAAAGCTTTTCACCACAAAGGCCGGGCCGATCCGTTTCCACCCCAGATAGTAGAACGGCAGGTTTATCGCGAAAAAGACCGGACCAAAGCTCCACCCCGTTGCATAAGAGATCAACACCGCCAATCCGGCCGTCTGCCCGGTAACGAGCCCCAAATGGGTCAGGATCACGATGCCAAAAGCGGCCATGAAGCTGCCATAGACAAGGCCTTGGGCATCATCCATTCGGCTGTGTTTGACGGGATTTTCGGCGATGATTTCGGTCATTCCACCTTTTTCCATTCCATGCCCCCGGGCGCAAGGGGTTGTCTCATTCTCGCAACGGTTGCGGCTGATGGGCCGGGGCTTTGGAAAAACATGTATCGGGATTGGGTAAACCTGAGGTAGGGGCGAAGCATCCGGCAATTTCAAAGAATGGAGGGCGGATGATGACTTGCGTTAAATCCTATGCCCGCCAGACCGGCAAAGTCCATGCCCATGCGCGAACTCGCGCGGGGGCCGCGCGACGCGCGTAACGCTTTGCCTTGGCCCGTTTGGGCCGTCTTTGACCCCAACCCGACCGGATCTTTGCTGGACAATCTGGCCCCCAAGCCGGGCATGACAGGTTCGGTCTCTTTCACAAACTGACAGAGGACCCGAGGCGAAAGCCCCCGGAAATACCATGGAACAGATCCGTCTTGCCCTGCCCGTCACAGATGCCGCCCAAGCGATGGTGCGCGAATTCGGTACGGCGAAAACCTTGTTTGCGGTGCTGCGCGCCAGCATGATGATCGGCCGGGCGCCCCCAGCGATGCCGACAGACCCGCACATACGGCGCGATTGCGGGTTTGACCCCTTGCCCGAGGCCCCAGCCTCGCTTGCCATCAGTCTGACCTGCGGCTGGTAAGAAAAAGGCGGGCCCGCATTGGGCCCGCCGATCAGGTTTGGCGATCAGGTTTGGCGATCAGGCAAAGATCGCGTTCATGGTGGCGCTTGGGCGCATCACCGCCGCCAGCTTGGCCGGATCGGCGTGGTAGTATCCGCCGATATCAACCGCCTGACCGCGACCGGCATGCAGCTCGGCCAGAATTTTCGCCTCATTCTCGGCCAGAGCCTTGGCAATGGGGGCGAATTCGGCGGCAAGGGCGGCATCATCCGACTGTGCGGCCAAAGCCTCGGCCCAATACCGGGCAAACCAGTAATGGCTGTCGCGGTTGTCCGGCTCGCCTGCCTTGCGGCCCGGGCTGCGGTCAAAGTCCAGAATGCCCTGCGTTGCCGCATCCACCGCATCGCCCAGAACCTTGGCCTTGGCATTGCCCTTGGCCTCGGCCAAGAAACGGAAGCTTTCGCCAAGCGCGCAGAATTCGCCAAGGCTGTCCCACCGCAGGTGGTTTTCCTCGATCAATTGCTGCACGTGCTTGGGGGCCGAACCGCCCGCGCCGGTTTCAAACAGACCGCCACCCTGCATCAGTTTCACGATCGACAGCATCTTGGCGCTGGTCGCCA
>JALQUQ010000439.1 GCA_023263735.1 Paracoccaceae bacterium
GGCCGCGGCCCATGCGGTGGCGGCACGCGTCGGGATTGATCAAGTGCAGGCCGGCGTTCTGCCCGAGGGCAAGCTGGCGGCGATAAAGGCGATCGGGGCCGGAACGGCCTTTGTGGGGGATGGGATCAACGATGCCCCCGCGCTTGCGGCGGCGGATGTGGGCATCGCCATGGGCACCGGCACCGATATCGCCATCGAAGCCGGGGATGTGGTTCTGATGACGGGCGATCCGCTGGCCGTGGCCGATGCCATCCGCATTTCCCGTGCGACGCTGCGCAACATTCGCCAGAATCTCTTTTGGGCCTTTGGCTATAATGCCGCGCTGATCCCGGTTGCGGCGGGGGTGCTTGTGCCCTTTGGCGGCCCGCAACTGTCGCCCATGTTGGCGGCGGGGGCGATGGGGCTGTCATCGGTCTTTGTTCTGACCAATGCGTTGATGCTGAAACGGATCAAGGGAAGTCGCGCATGAACATCAAGGATGTGGCCGCCAAGACCGGCATGCCTGCAAAAACCATCCGGTATTACGAAGAGATCGGCCTGATTGCACCGGGGCGCTCGCTCAATGGCTATCGCCATTTTTCCGACAGCGATCTGCACCGGCTGACCTTTTTGGCGCGGGCGCGGGGCTTGGGGTTTTCCATCGAGGATTGTCGCACGCTGCTCGGGCTTTATCAGGATAGCGCCCGCGCCAGCAGCGACGTCAAGGCCGTGGCCGAGGCCCATTTGCAGCGCATTCATGAAAAGATTGCCGAATTGCGGGCGTTAGAGGCAACCTTGTCAGACCTCGTTCACGCCTGCGCTGGCGATTCCCGCCCCGATTGCCCCATTCTGCGGGGAATCGAGACGGGCAAGACTTGCGCCCACAAACCCCAGTGATCGGGGTTTCTACGGCGAAGGCGGATCAGCCCTGACGTTCGCCCGCAACGATCTGGCGCATGCCGTCCAGCGGCACATAGCCCCGCACCATGGTTTCATCGACGACAAAGGTCGGCGTGCCGCTGATATCCAGCTTTGCCGCGATGGCGTGGTTCTGTTCGATGACCGACAACACTTCGGGCGTGGTCATCTTGGCGGCAATGGCGTCGGGGTCGTGGCCCAGATCCGAGGCAAGACGGGCCAGTGTTTCCGAATTCGCCTCACCCCGCAGGGTGATCAGCGCATCATGCGCTGTCTTGTAAGCGTCGTCGCCATAAAGCTGGCGCACGGCAATTGCGAATTGCGACGACAGGATCGACTGTTCCCCCAAGATCGGGAACTCTTTGACCACAAAGCGGATATTGCCATCCGATTTGACCAGTTCCGCCACTTCGTCATGCGCCTTGCGGCAATAGCCACAGCGATAGTCGATGAATTCGACCACGGTGATATCGCCCTCGGGGTTGCCGCCCACCCAGGAATTCGGATCGCGATAGATGAAATCGGCATTGGTGCGCAGGGTGTCCAGATCCTTTTGCGCGGAGGCGGTTTCCTGACGGGATTGCAGGACATCCATCGCCTCGATCAGCACTTCGGGGTTTTCCAGAAGATACGCACGGACCTCATCCCGGAACGCCTGCCGTTCGACATCGGTCATTTCGGCCGAAACGGCCGTGGCCGACACCATCAGTGCGGCGGTCAGGGTGGTTATTGTCTTGCGCATTCTTCTCTCCTCTGCCTCAACTCTCGGGTTGACCTTGGCCCGTGAAATCGGGACACATCCGGCGCGAACCATAGAGGCGGGCATATCATGACTTCAACCCGGGGCGAGGTCGATCCCTTTATTGTGATGGATGTGATGGAAACCGCGCGCCAGCTTGAGGCGGAGGGGCGTCACATCATCCATATGGAAGTGGGGCAGCCCGGAACACCCGCGCCGAAAACCGCGCGCAGGGCCTTGGCACAGGCGTTGGAGACCTCGAGCCTTGGCTATACGGTCGCGCTAGGGCTTCCGGAATTGCGCAAGGGGATCGCGGACCTGTATCAGCGTTGGTACGGCGTAACGCTGGACCCGGCGCGGGTGATCGTTACCTCGGGGTCTTCGGGGGCGTTTCTGCTGGCCTTTACCGCGCTTTTCGATGCGGGTGACCGGGTGGGTCTGGGAGAGCCGGGCTATCCCAGCTATCGCCAGATCCTGCGCGCGCTGAGCCTGACGCCGGTTGGCCTGCCCGCTGCTTTGGAAAATCGGCTGCAACCCGTGCCTGCCGATCTGGTCGGGCATGATCTGCAAGGGCTGATCGTCGCCTCGCCCGGCAATCCCACCGGCACGATGCTGTCGAAAGAGGCTTTGGGCGCGCTGATGGACCATTGCCGCGAACGGGGCATCCATTTCATTTCCGACGAGATTTATCACGGTCTGCATTATGGCGACCGGGCGGTTTCGGCGCTGGAACTGGGCGACGATGTCTATGTGATCAATTCCTTCTCGAAATATTTCAGCATGACGGGCTGGCGCGTG
>JALQUQ010000043.1 GCA_023263735.1 Paracoccaceae bacterium
GGGAAATGAACTTCCCGTGGGAGCCCGATGCGATCAGGATGGTCTCACCCACAAGCACTGGCTCTGGCACGGCATCATGGGTATGACCGGTCAGGATCACATCAATGCCCTTGACCCGGCTGACCATCTTGCGATCGACGTCGAAACCGTTGTGCGACAGGCATACGACCAAATCGGCCCCCGCGGCGCGCACCTCATCCACCATTTCCTGCATCCGCTCTTCACGAATGCCAAAGGAATATTCGGGGAACATCCATTTCGGGTTGGCAATCGGCATATAGGGGAAGGCTTGGCCAATGACCGCGATCTTGACCCCACCGCGTTCAAAGAACTGATAGGGTTCAAACGCCGGCTCATCCCATTCGGCGTCAAAGATATTTGCGCCAAGGAAGGGGAAGTTCAGCTGGGTTTCGACGATCTCCTTGACCCGTTCTGTGCCATAGGTCCATTCCCAATGGCTGGTCATCGCCTCGACCCCCAAGGCGTTCATCACATTGACCACGTCCTGCCCCTTGGTCAGGAAGCTGGTCATCGACCCGTGCCAGGTGTCGCCGCCATCCAGCAGCAGGGCATCAGGGCGGGCTGCGCGAATGGATTTAACCACAGTGGCCACACGGTCCATCCCGCCCATCTTGCCATAGGCCTTGCCCAAAGAGGTGAAATCCTCATAGGTCAGCGCATAAGCTTCGGGTGATTGGGGCGTCAGATTGAACATCTTGACGAAGTCTTTGCCCACGACATGGGGCGGAACACCCTTTGCGGCACCGACGCCAATGTTCCATTCCGGCTCGCGGAACCAGATTGGTTTGAGTTGGGCATGGATGTCGGTGATATGGATCAGCGTGACATTTCCAAAGTCATCGAATTGCAAAAGCTGATCTTGGGTCAGCGCCTGCTGGGCTGCCAATTTCGACCAGTTGCCAACGCCTGAGACGCCATATATCGCCGATGCCGCGACCGAGGCTTGAAGGAATTCGCGCCTGCTGATCATCCGGTTTTCTCCCTGCCTTGCGGCCGCAGACTGCCGTTCGCGCGAGCGCGTTGGGCAATATGCGGCTGTGTAAAAATGGACAAACGAATGTGGGGCCGCCGCAAGACAGCGACCCCAGAGTTTCAGTGACGAACGCCGACGCCTTCGATTCCAAGCCCGTTGCCGCGCGATGCGACATAAAGCTCAAGCGCCTTGAACTCCTCCGACCCTGCCTTGAACGTTTCCGCCCGGGTATCGCGCACGCAACCGACAAAACGCTGCTGCGCTGTGACCAAGGCCGCATCTTTCAAGCGGTACACGGGGAAGCCTGACACCTGCCCTTGCGAGAGATGGTCTGCGCGGATGTAATTGCCAGCGTTGTCTTCGTGGCAATTTGCGCAGGACATTTCCAACTGGCCATAGCGGGTGTAGTAGATTTCCTTGCCCTTGGCGTAGAATTCCGCAGCCGGACCGTCGATGGCCACATTCACCACTTCACCGCGCGATTGAACGGCGATCAGGGCCAACATGTTTTTCATGTCACCCGAGGTTAGGCCCCAAGCTTCCAGCCCCATACGCTCGGTCACGCAGCCGTTGATCAGATCTTCCATGATCTGAAGCTTGCCGTCAGCCGAGACGCGCGGTGTGGTGGCGCGCAGGCCCTTCATCGACTCGGGGCCGTTGTGGCAACTCGCACAGGATTCGCCGTTCTTGCCCATGGGTTCGTTCCACTTGTCGAGCCCCAGATCCACATAGACCATTGCGGGGTTGTCAAAGTCGTCACGCTCCATGTCGCGTGTATCGGGGTCGCGGAACAGCCATCCCGAATAGACCGTGGTCAAAGCGCCATCCAGATGGGCGGCGGCTGGCGCGCTGGTTACGATCGACATCGAACCGGCTTCGGTTTCGATATCCAGCGCGTCTTCGGCCGGATCTGCATAAGCCATGCCCGACAGGGCAAGGCAAAGGGCCGTCGTGGCCAGTGTTTTGATATGGCTTCGCATCGTGTTTCCTCCCTTGGCTCTCTACGATGCTCAGGCGACTTCGATCGGCTTTACGTCTTCGTAGACGGAGCCGTCATCATCATACCAGGTGAACTTGAATTCGCCCGATGCATCGACCTTGGCAGTGAATTCGAAATAGGGGTTCGTCGAGATCGCCGGTTCAAGGGTCACATCGATGACATTTGCACCACCCAGATCACAGGTGAACCGGTTGATGATCGAACGCGGAATGAGGTTCCCATCCTTGTCCTTGCGCTGGCCCGATTCCATCTGGTGGCTGATCAGGGCCTTGATCGTGATAACCTCGCCAGCTTTGGCCGACTTGGGAACTTTCACGCGGGGTTTTGCGTCTTTTGCCATGTTCTGTCTCCTGTTCCCAAACCTCAGCCGCCGCAGCCGCCGATGGTGACTTTGATCGTTGCGGATGCTTGCAGGATGGACCCATCGGCCATTTTGGCCAGAGCGACGACATCCTGCGTCTTTGCAAGGCGAATGCGGGTCGCGGCCATTTGGCTGCCAGCGGCAGGCCCAAAGGTAAAGGTCGCAACGGCGGGTTCGGGGTTGCCCGCCGCCAAGATCATGATCGCAACGGCACCCGGTGCATCGACGCTGACCGGAACAGTGTTTCCGTTCTCGGCGATTTCCGGGGCGGTCAGGGTCAGGCCGCCCGAACCGGGAGCGGCGCCACCGGTAAAGTCAGCCGTCAGTTCATCGACAGTCTTTGCGAAGAGCGGGTTCGCCAGAGTGGCGGTCGCAAGACCACCAAGGCCGGCCCACAGAGCTTCGCGTCTGGAAAGTTTCATGTGCATCTCCTGTGTCTTTTCGTCCGTCACTCTTTCAGGGTCAGCAGATAGGCGACGACGTCCTCGATCTGCTGAGCTTCAAGAATGGGGGGAAGGTTTTCTGGGGCGGCCTTGCCGGTGTAGGCATCGCCGGGACGGGTGAAACCGGTCGTCTTGTAGAAGGCTGGCATGAACGAGCCTTCGAAGGTCATCTTTGCGTTGGCGACGATTCCGCGAAGTTGCGCCTCTTCGTAGCGGCTTGCAACGCCGTCAAGCGGTGGGGCGATGGTGCCTTGGAACGGGACATCGGGCATGGCCGCAATCTGATGGCAGGCGACGCAGTTACCCTGTGGCCGCGATGTCATGATCTTTGCGCCATTCGCGGCATCGCCCGGTGTTCCGGTCAACGATTGTGCCACGGCGCCATCGACAAACGCGACATCGGCGGGCGCTGTTTCACTCAATACTGGGCTGGCCGCAGCCAACAAGACTGCGGTCGCCAGCAATGCTTGGCGAGTCATTGTGATCCTCCCGAATTTCTCCCTGGGTCAACGATAAACCCGACTGGACGCGCAATGCAATAGGAATATATGGATTCGTGAATATTACTATGTATCTTGATAATTATATGATTTTAAATCATTTATCAGCATTCACACGGCTGGCTAGGTACTTCTGGAAGTGCTCACCCGACTCGTATCCGCGATCTTTCACCCAAGTCAAAAGGGCCGAGGTCGTCCCCTTTCCAAAGGCGCCCGGCATCATGGCAACGGCAACTTCGGGTGCGGTTACACCTTCGGGGGCCTCTTCTGGGAGAAAGATCAAGGTCGGAGTGAACAGCACGCCCCATTTCGCTGCCATGTCCTTTTCCGACAGGGTCTCGCCGTCCAGATCGGTCACCTCGACATCGCCGAACAGGTTCAGTTGAACGACGAAGTAATTGTCGCGGATCAGCGCGTCGATTTCGGGGTCGGGGAACACCTCTTCATGCATCTTTGTGCAATAGATGCAGCCCCGCTGCTCTACGATCAGCATCAGGCGTTTGCCCTCGGCGTTCGCTTCGCCCAGATCCTCTCGAAGGTCCTTGAACGTGTTGCGCAGCCAATCCGGTTTGTGCAGGCCATCGTCGCCCAGTTCTGATGCCACGGCGGGAAAGGCGAAGAGAGCGGAAATCATCAAAGCACGAAGGAATTTCATGATGGGGGTCCTCGACATCATTTGAGGGTGGCCGACCAGTCAAAGTTTTCGATCAGCCATTGTGACAGGTACGAAACGGAATTCGTTGCGATGAGAATTGCAAAGAGGATCAGCATCACGCCCATGACCTTTTCGACATGATGCATCAGGCCGCGATGTCGCGAGATCCAAAGCAAGAAGGGTTGAGCAAAGAGCGAGGCCACCACAAATGGTGCCGTCATCGCCAGACCAAAGACCAGAACCAAGGTTGTGCCCTGAACCAAAGTTTCCTTGGTTGCAGCGATCATAAGGATGCTTGTCAGGACAGGGCCGACGCACGCCGTCCATCCAAAGCCAAAGGAAAGACCCATCAAATAGGCGCCCAGCACGGATTTCGGATCGGTCTTGCTTTGTACTCGGGCCTCGCGCAGCAGAAAGGGAATGCGCAATATGCCCAGAAAATGCAGGCCGAAGACAAAGATCAGCAGTGCTGCACCTTGGGTCAGCACATCGCGCCATTCCCGAAAGGCTTGGCCAGCAGCCGTTGCGCCAAGGCCCATCAAACCAAAGATCGTGGTCACGCCAAAGGCAAAAAACAGCGCCTGATAGAAAAGCCGACGCTGCGCTCCGGGCGCGATTTGGCCACCCGCCCGCAATTCGGAAACGGAAATGCCCCCGAGGTAGCCAAAATAGAAGGGCACCATCGGCAAGACGCAGGGAGAGAAAAACGCAAGCAATCCGGCAAGAGCGGCGCCACCGAAACTGATCTCGAGCATATTTCCCCCCTCGACATGCTTTCGCTGGCTTTCAGCGAAGGATGGCATATATTATGATATTTATATCTTTATGGGGTCTGTCAACATGGCTCGTTTCCTTGCAACGATTTTCGCCCTGCTGCCATTTGCAGCCGTCGCCGAAACCAATCTCGTGATGTTCGAGCGGGTGGGCTGTCAGTATTGCGCGCAGTGGAATGAAGAGGTGGGGCCGGAGTACGCGCAGACAGATGAAGGTCGATCAGCCCCGCTGGTTCGGCTGGATGTGAATGCCGACCTGCCCGCAGACATGCGCCTGACCTCGCGCCCGGTCTATACGCCAACCTTTGTTCTGGTGAAAGACGGTCAGGAAGTTGGGCGGATCGAGGGCTATCCGGGCGAGGATTTCTTTTGGCCGATGTTGGGCCAATTGTTGAGCCAAACCAAGGACTCTGGGTAAAATGCAACCCACCAGAATTGCTTTTCGCGGCGTCTATGGTGCCAGTTGCGTTTCCCCTTGGAACGGACCAAAGCTGAATGAGCGAGAATGGATGAGGGTGACGTTGTGGACAACCCCGCTCAGGCGGATAGCAAAGGTGTTGAGGACTTGGTTGCGCAATCAGAAATTGCAGCCAATTTTCTGAAGGCACTGGGTCACGATGGGCGATTGACCATCCTTTGCCACCTGCTCAGTGGCCCCAAGAGTGTGACCGAACTGGAAAATCTGTTGTCGGCACGGCAGGCGGTCGTCAGCCAACAATTGGCGCGCCTGAGACTTGAGGGCATCGTCAGTGCAAGGCGGGACGGTCAGGCGATCTTTTATTCGATTCTCGATCCAAAGGCTGCGGAGATCATCGCCGTTCTGGGAAGGTTGTTCTGTAAGACTTAGACTGTAGGAAGAACCACCGGGGAGGGTGGTCTACGGGGGAGGAGAGGGCATGTTTGATCTACCGTTTGGCGCATTGGCTGCGCTGGTTGGTCTGATCGGTGGGGTTGTGCTGGGTTTGGCGGCGCGACTGGGGGATTTCTGCACCTTGGGTGCGTTGGAATCAGCGGTCTATGGCAATGATCAAAAGCGCCTTCGCCTTTGGGGGGTTGTGCTGGGTGTCGCGATTCTGGGAACCCAACTCGGTGCACTCTGGGGCTATGTCGATCTTCAAGGCACGATCTACCATGCGTTTGAATTCAATCCTTGGGCTGCGGTTATCGGCGGGCTTGTGTTTGGGTATGGCATGGCCTTGGCCGGAAATTGCGGGTTTGGCGCCCTCGTCCGCTTTGGCGGCGGTGATTTGCGGTCCCTTGTTGTTGTGGTCGTGATGGGCATCTTTGGCTTTGTCGCGCTGTCGGGCCCGCTTGCCCCCTTGCGGGTTGCGTTGTTTTCGCAACCGTCTGTCGAAGGTCCGGGCGGCATTGTGTTTGATCTTCAAAGGCTGTTTGGGGTTCCGGCGATCGTCACGATTTTGGGCCTTGCCGCCGCTGCCTTGCTGTGGGGCCTGTCCTATGCGCCGTTGCGAAAACGCCCCGGCATGATCGCCTGGGGTGTTGCTGCGGGTCTGGCGGTGGTTTGGTGCTTTGTCGGCACAAGCTATCTGGAAGATGCAAGCCTTGGGGCCATCCAACCCGAAGGCCCCTCTTTCACAGCACCTGTTGGCCGAACACTCATCTTTTTGATGACATCGACGGCAGGTGGGATCACCTTTTCCGTGGGGGCGGTTGTCGGGGTCATGGCTGGCGCATTGGCCGGATCAATGATCCGAGGCATGTTCCGGTGGGAGGCCTGTGAAGACCCCCGCGAACTGGGGCGTCAAGTTGGCGGGGCGGCCTTGATGGGTGTTGGTGGCGTGGTCGCGATGGGATGTTCCGTGGGCCAAGGTGTCTCGGGCATCGCGACTTTGGCTTGGTCGGGCCCGATCACCTTGGTTTCCATCGGGGTTGGTGCCGTGTTTGGGCTTCGCCGGTTGATCGCAGGGTTTCAGCCAGATTGACCCGGGGCGCGCAGATCGGGAAGCCCGATCCCCGTAGCCCCAAAACCGCCATCGACCGCGATGGTTTGCCCCGTGACATAGGACGCACGGTCCGAGCAAAGGAAATGAATGACTTCGGCAATCTCGGCCTCGGTGCCATACCGGTTCAGGGGGATGGCATCATGATAGGCGGCGATGATGGCGGGCGAATGCACGGCCATGGCCAATTTGGTGCGCACCGGGCCGGGGGCCACGCAATTGGCCCGAATGCCATATTCCCCCAGTTCGACAGCCTGTTGCTGCGTCAGATGCATGACGGCGGCCTTTGACGTGCCATAGGCCACACGAAGGGTCGAGGCCCGCAGACCGGAAATCGAGGCGATGTTGACGATCGCCCCACGACTTTTCTTGAGTGCGGGTGTTGCGGCGCGGGTCATCAGGAAAACGCCGTCCAGATTGGTTTCCATCACCCGGCGCCAGCGGGCGAAATCGGTCTCTTCGATGGGACCAAAATCTGCAACACCGGCATTATTGACCAAAGCGTCAATCCCACCAAGCTGCTCTGAAATCGATTGAATGCAGGCGGAGGTCTCATCCTGATCCGACACATCCGCCACAAAGGAAAAAGCATTTTCCAAATGCGACGCCTCTTCCAGCAAGATGTCGGCATCGCGGTCAATCATGGCGACCTGCCAACCGTCCGCCAAGAACCGCTTGGTCGTGGCAAGCCCGATCCCGCGCGCCGCCCCAGTGATGACTGCCGTCTTCATTCCCGATGTCCTCTGCGCAATTCCCTGGGGGCAAGTTTAGGCGCTTGCCCCCAGTCCGGCACAGACTATCGCGTCAAGCCGACCGCAGCACAACCAGATTGGTGCTGACCGCCACAGAGATGGAAGTGTAATGCACGTTCCGCCGAGTGGGAATTTCACCCGAGCGCAGAATGATCAGCGCCGTATCCTCGATCACCTTTTGCGCCGCGGCCCGGGCGACGGCGAGACGTTCCTTTTTGATCGGGCGCAGTCCGCCATCCACGATGGTCGCATCGGGTTTGCCCCTTTCGTGAATTTGCACAACCGGTTGGGTCAGATCCTGATTTTGGCGCACAATGCGATCCAGTTTGCGCGACGCATCCTCAAGCGCGGCTTTCACTCCTTTGTAATCGCCGTTTTCGGGAATGGAGTCCGCGATTTTCTTGTAATGAAGGCGCAGGCAGTCGATCTGATACAGTTCTTTCCCGAATTCCTTCTTGGGCGGAAAGACCAGCATGTCATTGCAGCCGCGCGTTGTGTCGTTCAGCGCTGTCACAATGGTGCTGGTCGACGCTTTCGACAGGGGGGCCAGGGTGACCTTTGGGATTGACATGTCATCACCGCAATGAGGGTGGCACGTATCAAAGGTTGTGGTCGTCTGCGCTTGCGCCCCGCTTCCGCCGAAAAGCGAAACAAAGGACATCATCAGACCAACGAAAAGCACCCGAAATCGCAAAGCTAGCATCTCTCAACTCCCTAATTCCAAAGGCAAACGACCCATTTTCAGGATCGGGCCACGTTCAAAATGGGCAAATGTCCGCCCCCGGCCGTGCGGCAAGCTATGTGATGGTGTCGAAGTAAAAAATTCGTCGTTCAAAGCAGACCGGAAGACCAACATAACAGCATTAATCATGCAGAAAGGAGTCAAATTTTGTGCAATCTTTAAAAGAGTTCCGGATGGTTCGGCGCAAGTCTGCGGAGGGTCAGAAAAGGCCTCGGGGCAGGGGGTTCCACCGCCACTTCAGGCAGAGCGTAGGACCACCAGATTGGAGGTTACTGCCTTTGCGATGCTTGCGTAGTGAATGTTGCGGCGGGTGGGAATTTCGCCCGATCGCAGGATCACAAGCGCGGTCTCTTGAATGATGGCCGCTGCCGCCCGATTGGCAGCATTCAACCGGTCGGCCTTGATGGCGCGCACCGACCCTGCAACGGGGGCCTCTGGTTTCCCACGTTCGCGAATGTCAAGAACGGCCGCCGAGCGATCTTGATTGGCAACTACGATCTTTTCCAACTCTCTGGACGCATTTTCCAAAGCCGCCTTTACGTCTCGATAATCGCCATTGCCGGGGATTTGTGCCGCGATCCGCTTGTAATGCAGCTGGATGCAGTCAATCTGATAGGCGCGCAGATTCAGATCGCGCGCTGACGAGACCGGTTGCGGATCGGTGCAGGCCCGGTTGGTGTCGTCGACGGCCTTGACCACAACACTGGTTGCAGACTGAGAAATCGGCACCAAGGGGATCGTCGGGTCCGTGGTCGGACTGCCGCAATCCGTGCAGGGATCGACAGTTCCCCCCCGCGTTGGTGCCGGAGGGTCCGCTGGGATGGAACTGCAATCCGGCGGGCAGGTCGACCCAGAGCTTTGCGCCAGCGAACTGCCGCAAGAGAAGGCCGTAAACAGCAAGAAGGCCGCCAAGAATGCCCAGACGCGCGACGTGAACACGATTGTTTTCCCGGATGATTACTCGATCAGGCCAAACGCCTTGCGAAGACTCTTGACCGTGCCTTTACCAAACGACCCGTCAAGACCGCCCGAATAGAAGCCCATGTCCTTTAACTTTGCCTGCAATGCAATGCGCGTTTCGCGTTTGAACGAAGCGGATTGGTTGCTCAGCGCCTCGAGTGCCTTTTCGCTGCCGCCCCGAAGACCCTGATACAGATATTCGGCAGCTTCGGCAGACCCGGCCCCCGGAATGAAGCCGTGATCGATATAGCCCGCCACATTGAACTGCGCCTCGGGTTGGCCAAGATCGGCAGCCCGACGAAACTGCTCCAGCGCGCCCAATTGATCCATCGGAAAGCCCAATGATCCGGTGAACATGAAGTATCCGATTTCATTGATCGCATCGGGGAAATTCTGCGCTGCTGCGGAATTGTACAGCTCGACCGCCTTTTTCAGATCGGTCTCAACGCCGATGCCCTTTTCGTAAAGACGCGCCAACTCGAACTCGGCTTCGGGTGAGCCCGTTTCGACAGCCTTGATCAAAAATTCGGCACCCTCTGTCGGATTGTAGCTGGGAGAGTCAGGATAGAGCCGAATATATGCCATGCCCAACAAAGAGCGCTGATCCCCGGCCTTTGCCAGTTCCAGCATTTGCGCTTCTTGATCCGGGCGAATTTTCGACCATGCCTCGGCCGGATTGCTGGCATTCAGTTCCTGAAACTGCTCGGGCGTTCCGGCAAGATAAAAGGGTACCCCGGGAAGGGAGCCATAGGTGTTTGGCTCCTGTTTGTTCTGTGTGGATTTCATGACTTCGTCCCGGACCTGACGGAACATCAAGCTGATCTCAAGCCCGGGTTGCACCAGCTTTTCTGCCAAAGCCGTGGCAAAGGGGCTGTTCGCGCCGTTGCCGTCCAAAGCCGTTGACCCGTCACGCGCGGCATAGGCAACCAAGGTTCCACGGTCAGGGCTGGGCACGGACATCCCCGCCGCTGCGGCAAGGCCCCGAGAGGCTTCGGCCTCTGCCGTGGCCGCAGGTTGGGCATCTGTCGTCACAGCCGAAACCTGGCGCGGCCCACTTCCCGCATCGTCAGTCAGGCCGCCGCCAAACGGGTTGTTCCGGCACGAGTCCAGAACCACGATCCGCATCTTGCGCGCCTTGTCGACCGTGGCCAAAAGCTGGTCAAGCTCGATCGCCTGATCGAACAGATCGGCATTCGAAGAGATCTTCGCATCGACCGGTATCAGAAAGTTTTTGCCTTCGACCGAAACGCCATGGCCCGCAAAATAGATCATCGCCAGATCAGCGGTTTCAGACCGAAAGGAAAAGTCGGCCATCGCTTTCAGAACTTCGGCACGCGGGCGGTCCACAAGTGTGGTCACGGTGAACCCAATACCCGTCAATTTGTCGGAGATCAGTTGCGCATCCCGCGATGTGTTGCGCAGCTTTGACACCGCCGCATAATCCGCCATCCCGATCACCAGCGCGACACGATCCGGCGCCGCAAAGGCTGCCGAAGTCATCACGAACAACGCAGCGATCATCATCGCAATTCGGGTGCGGAACATCGAAAATCCAATAAAAAGAAAGATGATTTTCCCAAGACCATGAAACTCGGGGCCCACCTTGTCAAGTTTCGCGCGTAAGCCGGGACGCTCAGGTCACCCCGCTGCATCGCACGAAATTGTGAGCGATTGAAATCTGCGTAATGGAACAATGCTGATGGTCGAATGGATCAAGGAACATGTCGTGGATGTGAACCGGATTTCTTTGCCTTTGGGCTTGGGTGCGCCATCCTTGAATTGGATAAAGGGAGTTGAGCGATGAAATTTTCAAACGGACTGAAATGGTCAGACGTGACCCCCCGCGCAGATTGGCTCAATCGGCGTCAGTTGATCGCCTCGGCGGCGGCGCTGTTGGCCACGCCCGCCTTGGCAAAGATCGAAGCGGCCAAAAGCATCTACTCCACGGATGAAGAGCCGAACACCTTTGATCAGATCACAAGCTACAACAACTTTTATGAATTCGGCTACGACAAGGCCGATCCTGCCCGCTATTCCTCGCGCTTCACGGTCGATCCGTGGTCCATTCAGATCGACGGTTTGGTCGACAAGCCGGGGACCTATGATCTTTCCGACATCCTGAAAGGCGTGGCCCTGGAGGAACGCATCTACCGGTTCCGCTGCGTCGAGGCTTGGTCGATGATCGTCCCATGGATCGGTTTCGAACTGAAAACCTTGTTGGACCGGGTTGGTGTGCAGTCTTCCGCCAAATACGTCGCGTTTGAAACCATTGTCCGGCCCGAAGAAATGCCGGGCCAAGAGGCTGGTTTGCTGAATTGGCCCTATCGGGAGGGGCTTCGCCTTGATGAAGCGATGAATCCGTTGACCATTCTGGCAACCGGGCTTTATGGCGAGCCGATGCCCAAACAGAACGGCGCGCCAATCCGGCTGGTCGTCCCTTGGAAATATGGCTTCAAGTCGATCAAGTCGATTGTCCGGATCAGTCTGGTCGCCGATCAGCCAAAGACCACGTGGCAGATGCAAAATGCGCGGGAATACGGGTTCTATTCCAACGTGAACCCAAAGGTTGACCACCCGCGTTGGAGCCAGGCCAGCGAACGCCGCGTGGGGGCTGGCATCTTTGCCGGGCGTCAGGACACTCTGATGTTCAATGGCTATGCCGATCAGGTTGCCGCGCTTTACGCCGGACAAGACCTGGCAAAGGATTATTGATGGACCGCCTCAATCAATGGCTTCGCCGGGTGCCGACTGCGGTCGTTTGGGTTCTAGGCGCCTTGCCTTTCTGCTGGTTGATCGCTCAGGCCGCCACAAATCAACTTGGTCCGGATCCGGTCAAGGCGATCGAGCTCTCCTTGGGTCTCTGGGGGCTCCAGTTCCTGATCGCATCACTTGCCATCACCCCCATCCGGATTCTGGGTATCAACCTGCTCAAGTTTCGCCGCGCCTTGGGCGTCTATGCCTTCCTTTACGTCATGGTCCATTTTCTCGCATGGATGATCCTCGACATGGGGCTGCGTCTGGATGAAGTGCTGCGCGATCTGACCCGACGCCCCTACATCATCGTAGGCATGATCGGCCTACTGGCCATGCTCCCCCTCGCCTTGACCTCAACCAATGCCGCGATCCGGTATTTGGGGGGCGCGCGTTGGCGCAGCCTCCATCGCCTCGCCTATCTCGCGGGTCTGGCCGGTTCGGTCCATTTCATCCTCCTCGTAAAGGGGTGGCAGGCAGAGCCTTTGATATATGCTCTGGCCCTTCTTTGCTTGCTCCTCCTGCGACTGCCGCGGGTCAAGATCGGGCTCCGTGCCCGCGGCAAATCCCGCGCGCCGCAAAGGGTGTGAAGCAGGAAAATGAAGTGATTCCATTAAAAAACATTTAATATCAATGTTTTGATAAAATTCTTTGCACTGTCATCGTCCTTTTGTGTTTTTGTGTCTTGCGCTGGATTGTTGAGTTGCTTAGAGAGCGTTTCACCGACGGGGACGACGGAAGTTGGCTTGGTTGGGTGGAAGGATCGGATGGCGCGGGATCGCTGGTAGAACAGCGGCTCTGTGGTTTTTTTGTCCTTTGGCTCTTTGACATTGATGGAAATGAAGGGATATGTGGGCGGTTTGGGCGCATCGGCGTCTGACTGTTTGCATATCGGCCTAGTAGGGGAGACCCGATGATCTAGGTGTCAGCTTCACGGTTTGTGGGTCACGTTACTTTGGTAACTTGGCACATGAATTGTAAGAGACTTGGTGCGAGACGCATCAAGCAGATGTGCGAAGGTTCGACGTCAAGGACAGCGTAGAGATACGCTTTCAACTTGAGAGTTTG